>DATIPJ010001202.1:0-8767 GCA_035472155.1 Kofleriaceae bacterium | reverse complement strand
TGGTCGGGGGCCTTGCCATGGTCCCACGAGATCGCCTTGACCTTGGTCGTGCCGCAGCGATCGAACATGTGGCGCTGCGCCGTCGCGTACTGCGCCTTGTTGGCCTCGAGCTCGTCGAACGAGCACACGCCCGGCGAGCCGCACGCGAACGCGAACGTGTCGTACCAGCTCTTGGTCCTGGTGCCGAGCTCGTGGATCTGCAGCGCGGCCGACACGCCGTCGGGGTTCGACGCTCGCAGCTCGACCTGGTGCGTCCCCGTCGGCAGGTCGACGTAGAAGCACATCTCCGCGCGCTCGGGGCTCTTGTAGAGCACGGTCGTCTTGTCGATCGAGAGCCACAGCTCGAGCGGCGAGCCGAGCCGCACCTCGTAGCGCTTGCGCTCGGGATTGTCGGGGACGCCCGCGCCGCCGTCGCCGGTCTCGCCCCGGCAGGTGCAGTGATTGTCCTGGCACAGGCCGCCCGCGAGGACGGCATGGGTGTCCCGGGGTGGGGGCGGCGCGATGGTGATCTGGTGAGCGGTGCCGCCGCCGCACGCGGCCGAGGCGACTGCGACGGCCGCGAACGCGTTCGCCGCGCGGCGAACCTGGGGTACAACCTCAGAACGCATGCTCTCTTATCGCACGAGGCAACGCGGCGCTGCGGTCGGGTGTCCAACCGCCTCACTCGCCCGCGCCCGCCGTTGCTCCGCTCGTGTCACCGGTGTATCACCTGGCCCGTCGGCCACCTTGCAAGCACCCATGATTTCGAAGAAAACGCTCCCGGTCTTCCTCTTTTGCGGAGCGCTCCTGGGCGCGCTGCTCACGCTCGGCTGCGGCGGTAAGTCCGCCAGCGGCGCGGTCGACTACTCGGTGTCGGCGCAGAAGAACGACGAGAAGCGCCTCAAGGAGCTCGAGAACAAGGACTGCGTCGCGGCGTCGAAGTACTTCGGCTTCATCAAGACCCGCTTTCCGTACTCCAAGTACGCCGTGCTCGCCGAGCTGCGGCTCGCCGACGCCGAGTTCGGCGCCGAGCAGTACCTCGAGGCGATCGACAGCTACCGCCTGTTCATCAAGTTCCACCCGACGCACGAGATGGTCGCCAACGGCTACGCGTCGTTCAGGATCGGCGAGGGTTACTACAAGCAGCTGTCGGGCGACTTCTGGATGTTCCCGCCGTCGTTCGAGAAGGACCAGTCGTCGACCGAGGACGCGGCCAACGAGCTCAAGAGCTTCCTCGACAAGTACCCGGACTCGCCGTACCGCGACCAGGCGAAGAAGATCGTCGTCACGGTCGGCAAGCGGCTCGCCGATCACGAGTGGTACATCGCGCGCTACTACTGGGATCGCGGCAAGCCGATGGGTACCGTGATCCGGCTGCGCCGCCTGCTCGAGCGCTATCGCGGGGTCGGCTACGACGAGGAAGCGCTGTGGCTGCTCGGCCGCGCCTACGTCGCCGTCGCGATGCCCGATCGCGCGCGCGGCGTCTGGTCCGAGCTGGTCGACAAGTACCCGAAGGGCTCGCGCGCCGGCGATGCGAAGTCGGCGCTGTCGAACCTGCACGCCTCGGCGACGCCCGCCAAGCCGGCCGCGGCCCCGGCCGCACCGCCGCCTGCGGCGCCCCCGCCTGCGGCGCCCGCGCCTGCGGCTCCCGCGCCTGCGGCCCCGGCGACCCCCACCCGCGCCGGCGCCAGCCCCCGCACCGCCTTCGAACTGAGCACTTTCGATCCGGCGCGGTGGCGGCCGCGGTACGGTAGGGCATGGGCGACCGAATCGAGCAGCTCATCGCGCTCGGCCGCGAGCATTACAACGCCGGCGAGTATGCGCGCGCCGAGCCGTTCCTCGCCGAGGCTGCCGCGGCGCGGCCGAGCTTCCCCGACATCTACAACATGCTGGGCGTCGTCTATCACGCGCAGGGCCGGTTCCAGGAGGCCGAGGAGGCGTTCGAGAACGCGCTGCGGCTGAACCCGCGCTACACCGAGGCCGCGCTGTATCTGTCGGTGACCTACAACGATCGCGGCAAGTACGACCGCGCGCGCGAGGTCTACTCGCGGGCGGTCTCGGCGAGCAAGTCGCAGCCCGACGCGCTCGATCAGTTCGCGCGCGGCAAGCTCGCCAACATGCACGCCGACCTCGGCGCGGCCTACGCCGGGCTCGCGATGTTCGACGAGGCGGTCCGCGAATACGCCAAGGCGCTCGACCTGTGCCCCGAGTTTGCCGATCTGCGTGTGCGGCTCGGCAACGTGTATCGCGACATGGGCGTGCATCACGCGGCGATCGCCGAGTTCGAGCACGCCAAGCGCCTGCGCCCCGATTACGTCCCCGCGCGCATCCACCTGGGGGTGACGCTGTTCTCGCTCGGCCGGCGCGAGGCCGCGATCGCCGAGTGGCAAGCGGTGCTGACCGCCGATCCCGACAACAAGTCAGCGCAGCTGTACATCCGAATGGTCAGCGACGAGCACGGCCCCAAGCCGGGCAGCGCCTTGCCGCGGTAGAGGGCCCGACCGCTCGCGCTTCTGACCGCGCTGAAATCGTGTGCTGCACGGCCAACAGCCCGCACGCCTGTGTGCGCGTTCAGGCTCGCTGCGACGAGCTGATTGCGCAAACCACGCGTGAGGGGACTTGCGAACCGCTCCGCCCGGAATCATCTCGTCGTTGCGAACGACTCGATTCCACGGAGCCCAAACTTGTCGGAGCAGGTCACACGCGCGGATACCTGCCTCGCCGGAGGCGGCGAGATGGGAGAGTTGATCCGCCATACCGATTGGAGTCGCACGGAGCTCGGTGCGGCCGCCACCTGGCCGCAGAGCCTTCGAACTGCGGTCAGCATCGCGCTCGAATCGCGGGTCGCGATGGCCGTGGCCTGGGGCCCCAGGCTGCGGCTGTTCTACAACGATCGCTACCGGCCGATGATCGGCGACATGCTCGGCCGTCCCGCCGCCGAGGCGTTCGCCGAGATCTGGCACACCCTCGGGCCGGCGTTCGACTGCGTGCGGCGCGGCGAATCGGTCGCGATCGAGGACGGACGGTTCACCGTGTCGTGCAGCCCGATCCGCGACGAGAGCGGCGGCGTGGGCGGCGTGCTCGCGATCGCGACCGAGAACGCAGCGCGGGAGCTCGCGCTGCGCGCCGCCCAGGCCGAGCTCGCCCGCACGCTGCAATACAACGAGATGTTCGCCGGCGTCCTCGGCCACGAGCTGCGCAACCCGCTCAACGCGATCCTCGCGGCCGCGCAGCTGCTCGAGCGCCGCACCAGCGCACCCGAGCTGACCAGGCCGCTGCGCCGCATCATCAACAGCGGCGAACGCATGACGCGGATGATCAGCCAGCTGCTCGACTTCACGCGGGTGCGCGTCGGGCGCGGTCTCGAGCTGGAGCCCGCGGCGGCCGACCTCGGCGAGATCGGCGCGCGCGCCGTCGACGAGCTCCGCACCGCGCACCCCGATGCGCCGCTCGAGCTTCGCGCGCACGGCGACCTGCGCGGCCACTGGGACGCCGAGCGGATCGCCCAGGTGGTGACCAACCTGGTCGGCAATGCGATCGACCACGGCGAGCCGAGCGCGCCGGTGGCGGTGACGCTCTGCGGCGACGACCCGGCGGCGGTGAGGCTCACCGTCGAGAACCGCGGCACAGTCCCCGATCACCTGATCCCGGCCCTGTTCGATCCGTTCGGCGCCGCGCGGCATCGAGGCGGGAAGTCCAGCGGGCTGGGCCTGGGCCTCTACATCTCGCGCGAGATCATCGCGTCCCATGGCGGCGAGGTGAGCGCCGCATGCGATGGCGAGCGCCGCACGCGGATCGAGGTCCGGCTGCCGCGCGGTGACGGAGGCGGCCGACCATGACGTGCCTGGCCGCGATCAGTTGCCGATCCGCCCGGTGAGCGCGAGGCCGATGCCGGGGCCGTACTGCACCGGGTTGGCGACCACGTCCTGGTGGACGATGACGATGGCGGACAGGTGGCGGCTGAGCTCGACCTCGATGCCGGCGTGGAGCAGCAGGTTGAACGGGCCGTTCTGCACGTCGCCGTCGTCGGAGAACGTCACGTCGGTGTTGAGCTCCTTGCGCAGCGTCGTCGGGTGATTGCGCGCAAACCCGCCGCCGAACACCGTCACCTTGCCGGTGCGGTAGCTGGGCGCGAGGCCGATGCCGAGCGTCAGCGGGTTGGCGCGCCCGTGGTCCATGATCGTGTAGGGGCTGTCGATGCAGTTGGTGCACGTCACGTACTCGACGTACGGCACCGACCAGCCCATGACCTCGATCAGCGTGCCGATCGACAGCCCCGGCGTTCGGGTCTCGAACGAATAGCCAGCGGAGACGCCGTAGCCATGGACATCGCCGCGGCCGACCGGCGCCTGCGTGCGATCGGGCTGCTTCGAGGTCGAGCCGAAGCCGTGCTCGTAGATCAGCGCGAGGTCGGCGCGCCGGCCGAGCCGGAGCCGCACCTCGTCGCGCATCTCGGTCGACGGGACCTCCACCGCCTGGCTCGCGTCGCCGACGCTCGGCTTGATGACGTCGGTGACGTTGCTGAGGCCCGCGCTGAATTCGGCGGGGGCCTCGAGCGGCTGGCCCGAGCGCAGCGGGACGCCGGGGTGCGGCACGCGCGCGCTGCGCTGGATGTTGCCGACACAGCCGGCAAGCCCTGGCACGACGAGCAGCGCGATCCACGAAAAGCGAACGATCGACATGGCGGCGGTTCGAGCAAGCTGCGCGCCGACCGCATAGCCGTATGCGTTTCGCGCGCTTGCACCGCTCGGGGCCGCGCGGCGCCCGACGTCTGCCAGCCTCGCTGTCAAGGGCTCACCGCCCCCTGACGCCGCCGACCGCACGGCGCGCTGGAGTCCTGCGATCGCGTGCGTTAGCGTGGAGCCATGAGGCGAGCACGCTGGGTCCTGTTCGGGCTCCTGTTCGGGTGTCATCCGCCGGCGACGGGCGCGCATGCGGAGGAGGCGGCGTGCCGCCGCAAGTGCACGGCCGACGGGCTGTCGATGGCCGGGATGGTGCGCATGGGCGAGAACACGGCCTCGTGCGTCTGCGAGGCGCCGCACGCGACCGATCTGCCTGCGTCCGCGATGCGCACGGGCTCGACGGGCACGGTCGGCGGCGCGATCTCGGACTCGCACTATCAGACGCAGCCGCAGGCCTCGCCGTCCGGCACGTCGCCGCTTTGAGCCGGCGAGTCCAGCGTCAGCGCGCGCGGTCGTCGGAGCTCGCCTTGCGCACCTCGGGCGGCATCTGCAGCACCACGACGTAGTCGTTGATCGGCTTGGCGAGCGCCTCGCCCACGCTGCCCTCACCGTCGTCGATCACGCCGCGGATCGAGATCGCATCGCTGACGCCGCGGCGCTTCATGCGGTTGACGATCGCGGTGTCGTGACAGTGGCCGTTGCCGGCGAGCAGGATCAGGTGACCGCCCGGGTTGGCCGCGAGCCACTTCGCCGCGGTGTCGGCCATGGTCTCGTCCCACATCACCTGCACGGTGTAGACGCGATCGGCGCTCGGCATCTCGCCGGCATCGCCGTCGGCGTGGCCCTTGGGCTTGGCGTCGGGCTTGGCCTCCGGTTTGGCCTCGGGTTTGGGCTCGGGCTTGTCATCCTTCACCTCCGGCTTGACGTCCGGCTTGGCCTCCGGCTTGTCGTCGGGCTTGTCGGCCGACTTGGCCTGCGCGTGCGCCGCGCTGCCGCCCATGTCCTCCATCAGCGCGTCGAACCACGCGCGATGCGCGGCGTCGTCGAGCCGGAGCTCGGGCACCTGGGCCTTCTCCTCGGGGGTCAGCGACTCGAGGCCGCGGCGCACGACCTTCTTGGTCAGCTCCTTGGCGGCGTTGGCCGCGAGCAGCTGGCCACCCGCGCGGACCGTCGCGTCGATCGTCGGGCCGTAGAACGCGTAGTCGTAGCCCCAGCGCTCCTCGTAGCCCGAGCGCGAGCGCAGCGCCGCGGCGTCGATCCGCTTGGCGGCGTAATCGTCGAGCACGCCCTGGAACGGGCGCTGGAACATCTCCATGGCGAGCGCGAAGTGCGCGCCGCGCGGCAGGCGCTGGACGAGCTCGCGCACGACGTGGAGCTGCAGCCAGTGATGATGCGGGTTCGGGTGCTCCTCGCCAACGCACACCGCGCGCGCCCCGGCCACGCGGCTCCAGAACGCCGCCTCGTCGACCGACTTGCGCGTGCGCGCGTCGATGATCTGGTATGGCAGCGCCGCCGCCTCGATGCCGCCCTTGCCCGCCTGCGGGCGCTCGGACGCGCGGCCGCCGTAGCGGCCCCCGCAGCCGGCGACGGTCAGAGCCAGGGCCAGGACCGCGCGGCGGCGGAGCGATGCAGGCATGTCGGCGATGGTACACCGGCGGCGTGGCGTTGCCTTACCTGACCTCTGCCCTGCCCGGCATCGGTGGAACCTTGCGCACACTCGACGAGGACTTCGCGGTCGACGAGGAGCTGCCGTACGCACCGTCGGGCGCGGGCGATCACGTGTTCGCGCGGATCGAGAAGCGCGGAGTGACCTCGCCCGACGCCGCGCGCGCGATCGCCCGCGCGCTCGGCGTTCGCGATCGCGACATCGGCATCGCCGGCATGAAGGATCGCCGCGCGGTGACGCGCCAGTGGATGTCGCTGCCGCCGCCGGTGACGCCCGAGCAGGCGCTGGCGCTCGACCTTTCACGGGGGAGCCCGGGGGCGGAGCCTCCGGGTGTTCGCATCCTCGAGGCCGTCCGCCATGGCCACAAGCTGCGCACCGGGCACGTCCGCGCAAACCGCTTCACGCTCCAGGTCCGCGGCACCGTGCCCGACGCCGCCGAGCGTGCGCGCGCGATCCTCGGCGCGCTCGCCGAGCCGCCCGGCGCGCCGAACTGGTACGGCGAGCAGCGCTTCGGGCGCGACGGCGACAACGCGGCGCGCGGCAAGGCGCTGGTCACCGGCGCCGAGCGGCTCGGCCGCGATCGCCGGCTCGACCGACTGATGGTGTCGGCGCTGCAGTCGCAGCTGTTCAATGACTGGCTGACCGCGCGGCTCGCCGACGGGCTGTACCGGCGCGCGATCGCGGGCGACGTGCTGCACAAGATCGGCGGAGGGCTGTTCGCCTGCGACGATCCGGACACCGACAGCGCGCGCCTGCTCGCCGGTGAGCTGGTCATCACCGGTCCGATGTTCGGCGACCGCATGCGGCGGCCGCCCGACGGCAGCGCCGCCGCCGAGCGCGAGGACGCGATCCTGGCCCAGCACCAGCTCGAGCGCGGCGCGTTCGCTGCCGTGCGCGCGATCGCCGAGGGTACGCGGCGCGACGCGGCGATCGCGATCCGCGACGTGGCAATCTCCGGCGGGGACGGTTCGACCATCGAGGTCGCGTTCACGTTGCCCGGCGGCGCCTATGCCACGACCGTGATGCGCGAGGTCATGAAGGACCCCAAGGACCCTGCCGACCGGGTCGACGGCGAACCCGAAGGTGCGTAACACTCCTCGGTGATGGACCTATCGCGTGCCTTCGTCGAGTTCGCACAGCTCGGCGCCAACTGGGTGCTGTGGCTGTTGATCGTGCTGTCGATCATCTCCGTCGGCGTGATGATCGACCGCGCGCTGTGGCTTCGCAACCGCGACACCGACACCGAGCGCTTCACGCGCGAGCTGCGCGGCGCGTTCGAGCGCGACGAGATCGATCGGCTCGAGGCCAAGTACGCCACCGACGCGGCGGTGCCGATCCAGGTCGGGCTGCGCGGCCTCGCGGTCCGCACGCAGGGGCCCGACGCCACCGCCGAGGCGATGCACTCCGAGCGCGCGCGCTGGCGGCGAGCCGCCGACCGCAACCTGATCGTGCTCGGCACGCTCGGCAACAACGTGCCGTTCGTCGGCCTGTTCGGCACCGTGCTCGGCGTGATCAATGCATTCCAGCACCTCGCCGTGAAGTCGGCCGACGCCGAGAAGGAGACGCTGTCGACGATCGCCGAGGCGCTGAGCGCGACCGCGATCGGCCTCCTGGTCGCCATCCCCGCCGTGATCGCGTTCAACTTCTTCAGCCGACGCGTCCGCGTGATCATGGGCGGCGCCGACGAGGTCGCGCACACCGTGCTGTCACTGGTGCACGGCGCGGCCCAGCCCACGACAAAGGAGACGTCCAATGGCGGGAAGTAGCCTGTACCAGGACGACGAGAGCTCGGGCGCGATCACCGACATCAACGTGACGCCGTTCGTCGATGTCGTGCTCGTGCTGCTCGTGGTGTTCATCGTGACCGCGAAGCTGATCGTCGCGCGCGGCGTCGAGATCGACAAGCCCAAGGCGGCCACCGGTGGCGACGTCCAGAGCACGCTGCGCGTCTCGGTCAACGCGACCGGCGATCTGTTCGTCAACGGCGACAAGTACGGCAGCGACGGCGCCGCGGTCTCGCGCATCAAGGAGATCGCGGCCGCGTCGTCGAAGCCCAAAGCCATCATCGCCGGCGACCGTAAGACCGCATACGGCGGCGTGATGCGTGCGATCGATCTCGTTCAGCAGGCGGGAATCACCGCGATCGCGCTCGAGAACGAGCGGCCCTAGAACGCGTGCGCTAGGCTCGAAACGTGCGCTGGGACTCGCCGTTGGTGCTCGCAGCCGCCGGCACGATCGCGATCCACATCATCCTGGTGACCGCGAGCGATGCGATCGTCGTGACCCACCCTCCCGGGCGGTGGGTCGCGCCGCCGCACGTCGAGCTCGTCGAGGTCGAGGTGCCACCGGTGGTCGCGCCGCCGCCACCGCCGGTCGTGCCGCCTGAGCCCGCGCCGGCGCCCGAGGTCAAGCCCGCGCCGCGTCCGCGCGCCGTGCGCGC
>DATIPJ010001201.1:0-4645 GCA_035472155.1 Kofleriaceae bacterium | reverse complement strand
GCGGGATTCGGCTACAAGATGAGCGTGGAGAAGGCCTATTCGACCGACTCCAACATCCTCGGCGCGACGCACGAGGCCAAGGACCTCGAGCGGCTCGACACCGGCATGCGCATCGTCGAGCCGATCATGGGCGTGGCACCCTGGCGGTCCGAGGTCGCGATCGCCACCGAGGAGGTCGCGATCGGCTTCGAGCAGGGGCAGCCGACGACGATCAACGGCCGCCGCTTCGAGTCGCCGTTCGACCTGTTCGTCGAGTGCAACCGCATCGGCGGCCGCCACGGCCTGGGCATGAGCGACCAGATCGAGAACCGCGTGATCGACGCCAAGAGCCGCGGCGTGTACGAGGCGCCTGGCATGGCGTTGCTGCACATCATCTACGAGCGGCTCTTGTCGGCGATCCACAACGAGAACACGCTCGATCTGTACGCCAATCTCGGCCGCCGCCTCGGCCGGCTGCTCTACGAGGGCAAGTGGTACGACCCCGAGGCCTGCATGCTCAAGGATGCGCTCGTGCGCTGGATCGCCCCCAGCGTCACCGGCGAGGTCGCGCTCGAGCTGCGCCGCGGCGACGACTACACGATCGTCTCCACGCGCGCCGAGTACATGAGCTACGGCCCCGACAAGCTCTCGATGGAGAAGGTCGCCGAGCCGGCGTTCACGCCGGAGGACCGCATCGGCGCGCTCGAGCTACAGAACCTCTCGGTCGGTGACAACCGCGACTTCCTGCTGCATCACCTCTCGAGCCTGCGCAAGCTCGCCGCCGCCCCGGGCGAGCTCGTCGGGTTGCTCGGCGTCGGCGACGACGGGGACAGCTGATCGGGTAAGCTGCGCGCATGTCTTCCGATCCCGTGATTGCGCCGCGCGAGCTCGCCGGGCTGACCGACGTTGTCCTGTTCGATTGCCGGCAGGACGCGGCCGCCTACCGCGCGGGCCATCTGCCGGGCGCGATCCATGCGCAGCTCGAGCGCGACCTGGCGGCGCCGAGCCACGATCCGGCGCAAGGCGGCCGCCATCCGCTGCCGAGCATCGACGCATTCGCCGCCACGCTCGGTCGCTGGGGCGTCACGCCGAGCTCGCACGTCGTGGCCTACGACGACCAGAACGGCGCCAACGCCGCGGCGCGGCTGTGGTGGATGCTGCGCGCGATCGGCCACCGCGACGTCCGCGTCGTCGACGGCGGGCTCGCCGCGCTGACCGCCGCCGGTTTTGCGCTCACCACCGACGAGCCGGCGCCCGCGCCGCAGCCGCCGTATCCGCATCGCGGCCTGGTGCGCCCGGTCGCCGATCTCGAGGAGGTCGACCGCGCGCGCACCGCCGCCGGCCGCCGCGTGATCGACGTGCGCGCGGCATTCCGCTATCGCGGCGACAGCGATCCATTCGATCCGGTCGCCGGCCACATTGCCGGTGCGCGCAATGCGCCGTTTGCCGACAACCTGCACGCCGACGGGACCTTCAAGACTCCCGACGAGCTGCGCGCGATGCTCGGCGGCGTGCTCGACGGCGTGTCGCCCGCCGACACGATCGTCCAGTGCGGCTCGGGCGTGACCGCGTGCCACACGCTGCTGGCCATGGAGCGCGCCGGGCTGCTCGGCGCCAAGCTCTACGTCGGATCGTGGAGCGAGTGGTGCCGCCACCCCGATCGCGCGCGCGAACCTGCGCGATAGCGCTGCCGTCGATCGCGGCGATGCGCCACGGCGCACAGCACTGCTCGGTCGGCCAGGTGTTGTGTGACGCATGTGTGGTGCGCCGCGGACGGGCAATGGGCTGGCTTGATCCCGGCTGCGGCGCGGCACTAGGCTGCTTCGCGGCAGGGCGCATGATCTATTGTCGCGCCTTGTCGTTCCCGTGGTCCGTGTGATGCGAAGGAGGAATGATGCGACTCAAGATCATGATGGCAGTATTGTGGGCAGCTGGCCTGTGCGCGAACGGATGCATGACCGAGCAGAGCTCGTCGGAGCCCGAAGAATCGGTGGCCGACCAGGCCGTCTCGACCGGCGTCCGGTGCTCCGACAAGACCTGGCGGGTCAACTTCTACAGCGATGCGACGCTCACCACGCAGGTCGGCTCGATGTGGTGCGTTTGCTTCCAGCTCGAGCAGCTCACCGGCACGACCTCGAACTTCACCAAGCTCGTCAACGAGTTCACGTGTGATCTGCGCTGAGCGCGCGCGCGCCGAGGACCGCTCGCGGTCCGAGTGATGCGCGCAGCGACTTGGATGCACGGTGCACCCGAAGCGATGCGCCCGCTCCGGTCGCGCTCCGGCCTGCCAGATCGGTGAGGTTGTCGCCCGGCACCTGCCGGAACTGCGTACACCCAACTCCGACAGCTGGCAGGCGCGATGTCGTCGTGTTGCGTGACGATGGGGACCGCGTGGTGGGCGTCCCAGCAAGCAGACGCGTTGTTGCGCGGCCGGTGAGCGTGGCCGCGCGATTGCACCGTCGCGAGTCACTTGTTGGAGGCTTTCATGTTCCGTCATTCAATGCTCAGTTTGTTCGGCGCGGGGTTGGTTGCAGTGCTCGCCGCGTGTCATCCCAGTACGCCAGTGCAGTCGCCGAGCGCGGCGAATGCCGCCGTGCAGTGCGCAGACGCCAATGCTGCACCGACGGGCCGCGAGGCCCGCAGCGCCTTCGGCTTCGCGCCCGCGCATGCGACGCCGGCGCCGTGTCTCGATGCGACTTCTGCGAAGCCGGCAGCGGACGCGCCCAGCGGCGACGAGCCGATCTGGCGCCTCGACATGCCGTGAAGGCGGGGTAGCGCAACGTCTCCGTGTGCCGGTCGACCTTCGCGAAGAGTGTGCTGCTCAGGCAGGCGCCGCCGAGTGGAGTCCCGCTTGGCGCTACACTCGCCGGTAGGACATCTCCCCTTCAAGATCCTGCCAGGAGCCGCATGACCGATCTCAGCGCGTTCGCCATCCACCACAAATGGCCTGCCAAGCACCCCGACCGCCTGCAGCTCTACTCGCTGCCCACGCCCAACGGCGTGAAGGTCTCGATCATGCTCGAGGAGATCGGGCTGCCCTACGAGCCGCACCTCGTGAGCTTCGATACCCAGGATCAGCTGTCACCGGAGTTCCGATCGCTCAACCCCAACGGCAAGATCCCGGCGATCATCGATCCGAACGGCCCGGGCGGCGCGCCGCTCGGCCTCTTCGAATCCGGCGCGATTCTGTACTACCTCGCCGAGAAGACCGGGCAGCTCCTGCCGCCCGACCCTGGCGATCGCTACCGCACGCTTCAGTGGGTGATGTTCCAGATGGGCGGCGTCGGGCCGATGTTCGGGCAGCTCGGCTTCTTCCACAAGTTCGCCGGCAAGGACTACGAGGACAAGCGCCCGCGCGATCGCTACGCCACCGAATCGCGCCGGCTCCTCGGCGTGCTCGACGAACAGCTCGCCACGCGCGCCTGGCTCGTGGGCGACACGTACACGATCGCTGATATCGCCACGTTCCCCTGGGTGCGCAACCTGATCGGCTTTTACGATGCGCGTGCGCTGGTCGGCTTCGACGACTTCAAGCACGTGGCGCGCGCGCTCGACGCGTTCGTCGCTCGCCCGGCCGTGACGCGCGGCCTCCAGATCCCGGCGCGCGGCTGATCGCAGCGACCGGCGCGACAGCCGCGATGCTATCTTGTGCCTGATGTCTCTCGAGATTCGCCGCGCTCAGGCCGACGACGAGCCGCGGCTGCACGCGATCCACCACCGCGCCACGATGTCCTCCTACGGCCGCGAGCTCATCTGGCTCGACGCGATCCTCTCGGACCCGGCGACGCCGCTCGAGACCGTGGAGTGGACGATCGTCGCCGTCGACGGCGCAGACATCCTCGGCTACGCGTCGGTCACCGGTTGCCACCTCGAGAACCTGTTCATCGACCCGGCCGCCCAGGGCCGCGGCGTCGGCACCGCCCTGCTCGCCGAGTTCGAGGCGCAGCTCCGCGGAGCATTCCGCACCGCAACCCTGCGCTGCCTGCATGTCAATCACAACGCACGCCGCTTCTACGAGCGCCACGGCTATCAGGTCCGCGAGACGCAGACCGTCGTGCTGCATGACCATCCGCTGGCCGCCTGGCTGATGGCCAAGCCGCTCTCCGCCACCACCTGACCGACGCGGTGCCCGCGTGGCACGCAGCGCGAGTCAGCGCTTCCGGCGAGACTTGGCCGACTGCATGTTCAGCTCGACGGCGGCGCGAATCAGCGCCTTCAGCGCCTTCTGGTCGATCTTGTCGCCTTCGTGAAAGTCGATCGCTCGCCGCGTGTTGCCTTCGAGGCTCGAGTTGAAGAGCTTCGACGGATCCTTCAGCGAAGCGCCCTTGAAGAACGTCAGCTTCACGACGCTCTTGTAGGTCTCGCCGGTGCAGATGCCTCCGTCGTGCGCCCATACCGGCGTCCCTCGCCACTTCCACTCCTCCACCGCCTCGGGGTCCGCTTGCTTGATCAGCGTGCGCAATCGAGACAGCATCTCGCCCCTCCAGTCGTCGAGCTGTTCAATCCTGGCATCGATCAGAGCGGATGCAGACTCGGTCTTCTTTGACTCGCTCTTCTTCATATATCGGCCAATCCTTCGTTCGCCGGGACGCTTGCGTCAAGCCTGACCGCTGACCGCCGCCCGCGTGGAGAACACGGTGGCGGCGTCGGCGCGCGACGACGCGTT
>DATIPJ010001200.1:0-4737 GCA_035472155.1 Kofleriaceae bacterium | reverse complement strand
TCGGGGTTTTGGCGGAGGGCGCGCAGCAAGACCGGGCGCAGCGCCACCGGCACGCCGCGGACCGGCGGGGGGCTCACGACGGGTGGAGCGCCAGATACCGGTGGTGAGGCATACGGCCGCTCGCCGTAGAGCGCTTCGTAGAGCCCGACTGCGAAGCTGAACTGGTCGGCGCGCGCATCCACGGATCTTCCCAGGTATTGCTCTGGCGCCATGTACGCCAGGGTCCCGACGAGGCCGGTCTGGGGCGTACCGGCGGCGGCCGGAGCGGACGGGTCGCGCGCAGCGGCGTCGGTCCTCGTCGGCGCAGCGCGCGCGAGGCCGAAGTCGGTGACGCACACGCGTCCATCGTTGCCGACCAGGACGTTCTCTGGCTTGAAGTCGCGGTGGATCAGTCCGGCCGCGTGCGCCGCCGCGAGGCCGCGGCCGGCAGCGACGAACATCGCAAGGGTCTCGCTGGGCTTGCGGCTTGCGGCGCGCAGCCAGCCGGCGAGCGTCTGCCCTTCGATCAGCTCCATCGCGAGGAACACCCGATCATCGACACTGCCGACCTCGAACACGGTCACGACGTTGGGGTGCGCCAGCTGGGCCATGGCCTGCGCCTCGGCCAGCAACAGGTCGCGGATCGGCAGCCGGTCGATGCTGTCATTGCGCAGCACCTTGAGGGCAATCCTGCGGTTCAGCTCCGAGTCGTGCGCGGAGTACACGACGCCCATGCCACCGGCGCCGAGCCAGTCCAGCACGAGATAGCGACCGAATCGCGCTCCCGGCTCGAGCTCGGTGTCGCTGGTGCCCGATCCCACGCGCAGCGTCGGCGCCATCGAGTCGTCCGCGACCGGCGGCTCGGAGCCGGCGGCGCGGGCGAGCGCCGAGAGCAGCCGCCTGCACGTGGCGCATTCGGCGAGGTGGGCCTCGAGCACAGACCGGCGTGAATCCTCCATGCCTCCACGTACGAACGCGGCGATGTCCTCCTCCGCCGGGCAGGCATCGTCGAACGACGCACCCGTCATCGCACAGTCGCCTTTCGACCGCGGCGGATTGCGCGCAGGCTAAACTCGATGCGACTCCAGATCATCCGCAAGATGCTGTCGAGCTCCTGCAACGGGACGTCGAGCTCGGACATCAGGCGATCGCGCGTCGATGCGAGCACCATCTCCCGCGCGCGGCCGAGGATGCGCGTGACCGTCGCGCGATGCACGCGATACAGCAGCGCGAGCTCGTCGAGGGTTGCCCCGTCGAGGTAATGCTGGCGCAGCACCGTCTTCTCGCGGTGAGGCAATGCCCGCAACGCGGTCTCGAAGGCGAGCTTGAACTCGCGCCGATAGAGCTCCTTCGCGTGCTCGAACATGTGTGGCTCGACCGCGACCAGGTGCTGCCAGAGCTCGTCGTCCTCCGTGGCCTGCTCACGGCGAGCGCGGGACTGGTGCTGCAGCGCTCGACGCGTCGCCATGACGCGCACCCAGCCGCGCAGGTCCCCGCGCCCGGCGAAGTCGACGATCTCCGCGTGGCCGCCGTCGCCGACCAGCACGCGGTACCGGATCTCTTGCTTGACGTCGGCGACCGTGTCGCGATCGATCCCGATCCTGCTCAGCGCGCGATCGAGCTGACCGAGGTAGCGCTCGTCGAGCACGGCGATCGCGTCGGGGTCGCCGTGCGCGCACGCGCAGGCGAGATAGAGATCCGACGTGTGCATCCGGCGCAGCGCGATCGGCGGCGGAAGGTCTGGTGGCAGGCGCTCGCGCAGATACGCGACGAACACGTCGGGCGACAAGCAGAACGTCGGGAAGCTGCGTTGTGCTGCATCGAGGACGTTGCCCAGCGCCGCGTCGAAATCGATCGGGGTGGATTCTTCAATCCGGGAGCCAATACTACCCATCGCCAACAGAACCTCCCGCGAGATCGCGATGAGCATACGATCGGATCTCCGGAGCTACCGGCGGCAAGGCGGTTCTTCTGCGGTGCTTTCTGCCTCGCCGTCACCGTCGACGCCGCAAACCCGTCAGCTAGCTCACCAGCGTGCTCACATGACACGCTCCCGTGAATGGGCGCCCACGCGCTACAGCGAGTCGAGCTGGTGGGCGCTCAGCGTCTCTGCCGGGAGCGTTCCGTCGGCGCGGAGGCCGCGCGCCTCGTAGTACGCCGCGATCGAGTGCGCGAGGCCTGCGCGCGAGATGACGGCGCCGTCGGCGGAGCCCTTGGTGAGAGACTGGGTGAAGAAGCGCTCGGGCAGGGTGTCCTCTGCCGCGGTCCAGCCTTCGCGCTCGTTGAACAGCCGCTTGAGCAGAACGATGCGCGGGGCGGCGCGACGAAGCTCGTCCGCGTCGCAATCGAAGCCGGTCACCGCCGCCAGCATCTCGGCCGATTCGCCGAAGAAGTCGACCAGTGTGCCGCGGAGGAACTTGCAGAGGATCAGGGAGTCGAGCATGGCGGCCCGATCCTCGGTGGCGATCGCGCCCCGCGCCGAATCGGCCGAGACGTGGAAGCGATCGACCTGGCCCGAGAAGTCGGCCTCGTACGCTCCGCTGCGGTTGTGATCCGCGCCGCGGCTCCCGACGCTGAAGCCGAGCGCCATGCTCTGGAGGGCGCGCGGCTCGTAGCCCGGGATCTCGAGCCCTTTGACGTGGGGGGCGAAGTCGGGTGCCGGTGGCCCGAGCTGCGCCGCGGCGCTGCGGCTGCCTTCCGCGAGCAGGTTGCCCAGCGCACCGCGGCGGAACGCGATGTCCTCGAGCAGAGCGAGCAGCCGCGCGCCGTCGCCGAATCGCAGTCCGCGCGCCTCGGCCTCGAACACCGTGCCGTCGAACAGGCCGCGCTCGGCGCACTCCATGGCGAAGGCGATGGTGCCACCGGCGGAGATCGTGTCGAGGCCCAGCTCGTCGCAGCTGCGCGACGCGCGGAGCACGACCTCGGGGTCGCGGATGCCGCACAGCGGGCCGAGCGCGAACACGTTCTCGTATTCCGCCTTGACCGGCGCCTCGCCGGGGACCACCTCGAAGAAGTGCTCGCACCCGATGGTGCAGTTGATGCACGAGCCGCGCGCCTTGCGACGCGTGGCATGGAGGATCTCGCCCGACACGTCGGCCGCGCCCTCGAAGGTGCTCTCCTGGAAATTGCGCGTTGGCAACGCGGCGAGACGGTTGAACGCCGCAAGGTTTCCGACCGTGCCCAGCTCGCGGTATTTCTCGGTGGCCGGGCCCAGCGAGCGCTTCGCGAGCGCCTTCGAGAGGGCGATGGTCTTCGCGGCGTCGGCGAGCGGAACGCGCTGGTCGCCGCGCACGCCGATCGCCTTGAGCCGCTTCGCACCGAGCACGGCGCCCAGCCCGCCTCTTCCGGCGTGGCGGCCTTCGTTGGCGACGCCGGCGTAGCGCACGAGGTGCTCGCCCGCGGACCCGATCACGGCGAATGCGTGCCGAGGAAACCGGGTCGCGAGCACCCGGGCAGCGTCGGAGACCGGCAGGCCGCGGCCCCACAGGTCGCCGGCGTCCTCGAGCGACGCGCCGTCCTCGTCGAGGATCAGGATGGAGGGACGCGCGGCACAGCCGGTGACGACGATCGCGTCGACGCCCATCCGCTTGGCCATGACCGCGAAGCGCGACGACGAGAGCGCATCTCCGATCCGCCCGGTGAGCGGCGACTTGGCGACGAGGGCGTACTTGGCGCTGGGCGTGAGCGGCGTGCCGAGGAGCGGTCCGAACGCGAAGATCACGGCCGCCTCCGCGCCGAGCGGATCGAAGCCGCGCGGCGTCTCGTGGTGGAGTAACCACGCTCCCAGACCGACGCCGCCGATGAAGCGGCGCGCGATCGCGGGGTCGATCGGGACCCGGTTCGCCTCCCCCGAGCCGAGGTCGATCCGGAGGTACTCTCCAAAGTACCCCCCGCGCATGTCAGCCTCCGGCGTCGGCGGACAGCAGAACGATGGCGTCGCCGTCCCGTAGAGGGTGCGTTGCATCCGCGGTGAACTGGATGCCGTTGATGGCCACCACGTAGCACGGATGCAGGCGCTGGCCGTCGACCACCGAGGGCGCCAGCACGGGGCACGCGCGCCCCAGCGCCGCCAGCGCATCGCCCAGGCAGCCAGCCTCGACGGTTACCGCGTCGCGCCCGGCGCGCATCCGCGGCACGCCGTAGAGCTCGATGGTGACCACGGCGGAAGCGTAGCCCTTCCGTCGTCGAGGTTCAATCGAGGCTTTTCTGCACCGTTGCCCCGGGCAGCGGCGTCTGTCCCCCGCCAAAGCTCGCCTTCTTGGGCACCTCGCCACCCCTGGCAACCCGCACGGCGCAGTACTTGAACTCGGGAATCTTCCCGACCGGGTCCAGCGCCGGGTTGGTGAGCTTGTTTGCGGCTGCCTCGTAGTAACAGAACGGCATGAACACCGCGTTGGGAGGCGTGCCATCGTCGACCCGCGCATAGAGCGACACGGCGCCTCGCCGCGATGCGACGGTGACCACCTCGCCCGGCTGCACGCCGAGCCGCTCGAGATCGTCGCGATGGAAGCTCGCCACCGGCTCGGGCTCGATCGCATCGAGCACGCCTGCCCGGCGCGTCATCGAGCCGGTGTGCCAGTGCTCGAGCTGCCGCCCGGTGATGAGCACCATCGGATACTCGGCGTCCGGCCGCTCTGCCGCAGGAATGATGTCCGCCGGGACGAACTTGCCGCGGCCGGTCTCGGTCGGAAACTGCGTGACGAACACGACCGGCTGGCCCGGGTCGCCCTCGTTCTCGCACGGGTAGGTCACCGACGA
>DATIPJ010001199.1:0-12692 GCA_035472155.1 Kofleriaceae bacterium | reverse complement strand
CGCTCGACGACGTACATCCATCCGAGCGCGTCGCAGACATCGTGGAAGGCGATGAAGCGCTGGGGCAGCCCCGTGATCAGCGACGCGGGCATTCCGAGTCGCATCAGGTCCTGCGCGAGCAGGCCCGTGCGCGTGCGTGCGCGCAGGTCGATCAGCGTGCTGAGGCCGGGCGTGTAGCGCAGCGCAGACTCGAGCGGCGCCTCGAAGCCAAAGATCCGGATCAGGTGGTCGGCGTACTGCTGCTGATCGACGCTGGGGACCATCAGGCCAAGCCACGGCGCGTCGGCGGCATCATGATGCTTGCGGGTCGCGACATTGAGCTGGAGCAGAGTGCGCGACAGCCGTTGCACAACGCTCGCTACCGGTGCAAACCGCATGCGCGGGTAGGCAGGTGTACGTCGTGCGCTGCGGCACGGCGGGACTCACGTCTCTGTGGTGAGACTGCCCGAATTCAGCCCTGCTGCGCTTTCGAACGGTGAGCACCGAGGGGCTCGCGCAGTGGGGCGTGTGCGGGGCTCGAGCGTGCGCACGTGCGTGCGCGCGCGCGATCGAGGACTCGCTCCGCGCTATTCGGTGCCTTCGGGAGGCTTGGCGCCGTTGAGCGCTGACGGCTCTTCGGGTGGCGGCACGGTGCGCGCGGCGTCGTACGGCGTCTCGAGGCGGCGGTACAGCGAGCGGCGGTCGATGCCGAGGATGCGCGCCGCGTGCGTCTTGTTGCCGTGGACGGCCTCGAGGACCTGACGGACGTAGCGGCGCTCCATCTCCTCCATCGTGATCATCGCGTCGGGCGAGCCCGCGGGCCCGGCCGGAATCACGATGCGCGTGACGTGGAACGCCTGGACCTTGGTCGGCAGATCGTCGACGGTGACCTCGTCGAGCCGGCACAGCGCGACCGCGCGCTCGATGCAGTTCTCGAGCTCGCGGACGTTGCCGGGCCAGTCGTAGTCGAGCAGCATGCGTGCGGCGGGGCCCGAGAAGCCCCGCACCGGCTTGCCGATGCGCTGTGCGATGCGCCGCAGGAAGTGCTGCGCGAGGAGCAGGATGTCGCCGCTGCGCGCGCGGAGCGGTGGCACATGCAGGGTCACGACGTTGATCCGGTAAAACAGATCTTCGCGGAAGCGACGCTGATCGACCTCGGTCTCGAGGTTGCGGTTGGTCGCCGCGAGCACGCGGGCGTGGAATGGCTGCTCCTCGTCGCCGCCGACCGGGCGGATCATGCGCTCCTGGAGCACGCGCAGGAGCTTGACCTGCATCTCGGGCGGCATCTCGCCGATCTCGTCGAGGAAGATCGTGCCGGCGCCGGCCTGGATGAACAGGCCCGGGCGCGCGGTCTTGGCGTCGGTGAACGCACCGCGCACGTGGCCGAACAGCTCGCTCTCGAGGAGCGGCGCCGGCATCGCGGCGCAGTTGACCGCGACGAACGGCTCGTTGCGGCGCGGCGAGAGCCGGTGCACCGCGCGCGCGACCAGCTCCTTGCCGGTGCCGGACTCGCCCGTGATGAGCACGGTCGCGTCGCTGTCGGAGACGCGGCGCACCATCTCGATCGTCTCGCGGATCGCGGGGCTGTTGCCGATGATGCCATCCATCGGGGCGCCCTCGACGACGGCGCGCAGGTGCCGCAGCTCGCGCAGGAGCAGCAGGTGCGCCAGCGCGCGTCCGACCGCAACCGCAAGCGTGTCGAGCTTGATCGGCTTGAGGATGAAATCATAGGCGCCGGCGCGGATCGCCCCGATCGCGTTCTCGAGGGTGCTTTGACCCGTGATCACGATCGACAGGACATCGGGATAACGCTGACGGATCTCCGAGCACAGCTCGAGACCGGTCATGTCCGTCATGTAGATGTCGGTGACCACCACGTCCACCACGTCGGTGGAGAGCCGCTCGAGACACGCAGCAGCAGAGTGGACGCTATTCACGCTCAGCCCGCGCCGGCGGAGCCCATCGCGCAGTAACTGCGCGGTGTCTACCTCGTCGTCAACGACGAGCACGCTTCCATTCACGGCGGGACCTCCAATCGGATGCACAGTCGCCGCTCAAGCGGAAAATCTGGGAGAAGCAGGCGCTGCACTGATAGGATTTCCCTAGCACGCTGCGCGCCATAAAAGGCACTGAAAATCAACAGGATACCGCGAGCGTATCTGTCACACGACAGTCGAGCGGGAACGCCACAGGGGTTTAAGGCTGCGGGTGCCACTTCGCGATGCTATCGGCCGGTGATGCCCCCAGGCGAATCGAATCCGCCAGCATCGAACAGGCCAGATCGAATGGCCCAAAATAGAACGGGCCCGGTAAGCCGGGCCCGTTTGCTCATTCCTTACCCAGCTGAGCATCAGCTGAGGTCTAGCGGGAGGCTAGGAACGCCCCTCCTTAGAGCTGTGACTGGTACATTGCATGTTGTTCTTCCTCCCCTGGCATTAGCCAGAGCCCAACACCAGCCCGCCAGCAGAATTGCAGCGGCTCCCGGTATCAGGCCTTCGTAATGGGCACAACGGCCCGTTTCGAAGTCCACGATTTCGTGATGGCCAAACGGTCATCGCGCGTGTGCTCGGCGACATGGTCGCAAAGCCATTGTAGGGCAACGACGGCCAAAACGCTAGCATTCGGGTTGGATAGGCGGCGTGGTATGCAGCGCCGGTGACCACCCGGCCTAGCAAGCAGCTGGAGACGTTCGCGAACCCACGACCGGCGCGCGACTACCACATCGAGTTCGAGTGCCCCGAGTTCACGTGCCTGTGCCCGATGACGGGACAACCGGATTTCGCAACGATCTTGATCGACTACGTCCCAAACGAGCTGTGCGTGGAGCTCAAGAGCCTGAAGCTCTACCTGTGGAGCTACCGCGACGAAGGGGCGTTCCACGAGGCGGTCACCAACCGGATCTGCGACGACCTGGTGGCGGCGATCTCGCCTCGCGCGATCACCGTCACGGGCAAGTTCCGCATCCGGGGTGGGATCACGACCACGGTGACGGTGCACCACGCAGCGTGAGCAGCAGCTGATGGTCGCCGAGGATGCGCTCGGCGAACGCGGCCTCGCTGAACGCGAGGTACAGCAGCCACGTCCGCACGAACGGCGCGTCGAAGCGGAGCGCCGCCACGGCAGGTAACTCCGCGACAAACCGCGAGCGCCAGCATTGCAGTGTGAGTGCATAGTCGGGGCCGATGTCGTCGGCACGGTCGATGCCGAAGCCCGACGCCGCGGCCGCCCCTGCGAGCACCCGGATGGAGGGGATGAGCGAGCCGGGGAAGATGTAGGTCTGCATCCAGTCGACGCGGCGGCGGTAGGTCTCGAAGCGTGCATCGGGCATCGTGATCGATTGCAGCGCGAAGCGGCCGCCGGGCCGGAGCAGGCGGGCTGCGATGGCGAAGTAGTGCGGCAGGTACTCGTAGCCGACCGCCTCGACCATCTCGATCGAGACCAGCTTGTCGTAGCTGCCGTCGAGCTCGCGATAGTCGCGCAGCTGGATGTCGACGCGGTCGGCGAGCCCGGCGGCCGCGACGCGGGCGCGCGCGAGCGCGTGCTGCTCGCGCGACACGGTGATCGCGGTGACCCGGCAGCCGCGCGTGCGCGCCGCGTGGATCGCCATGCCGCCCCAGCCACAGCCGATCTCGAGGAGGTGATCGCGCGGCGAGAGCGCGAGCATGTCGCACAGGCGGTCGAGCTTGGCGCGCTGTGCGTCGGCGAGCGCCATGCCGGGCTGCGGGAAGCTGGCGCACGAGTACGAGAGCGTCTCGGGGTCGAGAAACAGCTGATAGAACGCATTGCCCAGGTCGTAGTGCGCATGGATGTTGCGCCGGCTGCCGCGCAGCGTGTTGGCGGCGCGGCGGTGGCGTACGAGGGACGGCAGCTGCGCGAGCCGGGTCAGCGGCGACTCGACGCCGCGCGGCCCTGTGGCGCGGAGCACGGCGCGCAGGAGGCCGACCAGATCCTCGCTCGACCATTCGCCGGCGACGAACGCCTCGCCGCCGCCGATCTCGCCGCGCAGCACCAGTCGCAGAAACGCGCGATCGTCGTGGATACGCGCGGTTGCGGCTGCGGGGCCGGCCGGGCCGATCCGCACGCAGTCGCCCGATGGCAGCGTCACGTCGATCGGGCCGCCGCGCCAGCGGGCGCGCAGGCGAGCCAGGGCGAGGTGGCGCAGCGCGTGCCTGGCGAGCGGCGCGAGCCGCGGCAGCGGAGCGATCAATGGATGAGCAACGGCGCCACGCACGCGCGCAACTTACTTCAAGCGACCGGGGCGGTCTTTGATCGCTACGGCCGAACGATGTGTTCGGATCGGCGGCGCGGCGGCGGTGCGATCGGCCTGGGCGCGTGGCTGGGGCCCGGGCGGAAGTACGGCACGCCGGCGATCCGGAGCTTCAGCGCTTGCAGGTGAATGAGGCCGATGACCTGCACGGTCATGAGCGGATAACGCACGGCCGCAGACAGGAGCGCACGGTCGGTGAGCGGCCGGCGCTCGCCGTCGAGCCGCGCGGTGAAGATGCGCGCTCCGTCGGGACGCCGGACGTGCATCGCGATCGCGAGCCGGTCGCCATCGAGCGGAGCATCGAACCAGAAGTCGTAAGTCGCGGGCCCGTGCAGGAACGGCGACACGAACAGTTCGCGGATGTGACGGAAGTCGGCGCGGCCGGGCGCACAGTGAGGTGTGCGACCGAGCGCCCCCGGGACACCCTCGCGGCCGGGGATCCGCTCGCCGGGACCGAGCACATAGCGGCGCCGACCGCCGTAGGTGTTGTTGACCTCGGCGATCACCGATACCAGCGCGCCGGCGGCGTCGTAGTTGAGGAAGAAGCTGACCGGGTTGAACACGTAGCCGCAGACGCGCAGGTTCGTGACCAGGCGCGTGGTATGCGGCGCCGGCAAGCGATTGGCAGCGAGCAGGTCGGTGAGCGCCGCGGGCAGGCCGGCGGCGCCGCCCTCGTAGTCGCGATCGTCGAGCGCGAACAGGTTGCGTCGGCCGCGCGAGAACAGGCGCAGCTCGCGATCGAGCGCGGGCAGCTCGGCGAGATCGATCGACGCGACGTAGACGGGATAGCGGAAGGCGCGTCGCGCGTGCTCGTCGCTGCGCGCGTGCATCACGCTGCCGAGCACGAGGGCCGAGGTCCGGGTCACGGCGGCTCCGAGGCATCGGCGCCGGCGCGGCGGTCTTCGTCTTCCGGCCGGCCCTCGCGCCGGTCGTCGTCGGCGGCGAGCCGGGTGGCGGCGGCGATGCCGGCGCGCATGCCGTCCTCGTGGAAGCCGAAGCCGGTGTGAGCGCCGGCGTAGTAGGTGCGCTGCCGGCGGCCGAGGTCGGCGAGCTCGGCCTGTGCGGCGAGCGCAGCGGTGTCGAGCTGCGGATGGTGGAACGTCACCTCGTGCAGGACATTGGCCGGCTGCGTGCGTGGGTTGAGCGTGACGAGGTAGGGCGCATCGGGTAGGCCCTGGAGCCGAGTCATCGAGTACGTGACGGCCACGCGCGAGGTGTCGCGATCGGCGACGTAGTTCCACGATGCGTGGGCGGCGGGACGGCGCGGCAGGAAGCGGCGATCGGTGTGGAGCACCGTGCGGTTCTCGCTGTAGCGGAACGCGCCCAGCACGCGGCGCTCCGCGTCGCTCGGGCGGTCGAGCAGCGCGAGCGCGGTGTCGGCGTGGGTGGCGATCACGACGCGATCGTAGCGGTGCTCCTGGCCGCGGGCGAGGAGCGTTGCGCCGCGAGCGTCGCGGGCGATGGTGGACACCGGGGTCGCGAGCTCGAGGGTGAACCGGCCGGTGCCGCGCAGGCGTGCGAGCAGCGCGTCGACGTAGCGCCGGCTGCCGCCGACGATGGTGCGCCACGCGAGCGGGCGCAGCGGGCGGAGCATGCCGTGCTGATCGAGGAATTTCAGAAATGTCTCGGCGGGGAAGCCGCCGCAGCGATCGGGCGCGAGGGACCACAGCGCGGCGGCGAGCGGGACCACGAAGCGCTCGCGCAGCTCGCCGTCGACCCGGCGGCGCGCCAGGTATTCGTCGAGCGACGCGCCGCCGATCGCGCCGGCCTCGACGTCGCGGCGCGCGCCGTGCACGAACGCGAGCACGCGGGCGAGGAAGCGCCAGTGGCGCGGGTCGAGCAGGCGCCGCCGATCGGCGAACGCGGCGGACAGCCCGGCGCTGCCCCACTCGAGGTCATCGCCGGCGTCACCGGGCAGCGCGACCGAGAACGACATCGCCGTCGGTCGCGTCGCGATGCCGAGCTCGCCAAGCATGGCGAAGAACGCCGGGTAGCGCTCGGCGTTGCATACGATGAAGCCCATGTCGATCGCGTGGCCGCCGGCGTCGACGGTATAGACGTGCCCGCCGGGCCGCGCGGCCGCCTCGTAGAGCGTGACCGCGTAGCGTCCGGCGAGCGCGCGCGCCGCGGCGAGCCCCGCGATCCCCGCGCCGACGATCGCGACCCGGCGGGTCATCGCGAGGCGTCACCGATCTGGCCGCGAAACCGGACCGGCGTGGTGGGCGCGGTGCCATGGGCATCGCGCAGCTCGACCGAGAGCTCGATCGTCGCGCCGCGCAGCGCGATCGCCGCCGTGCGCGACAGCGGGATCACGACCTCGCTCGATGCAGCGCTACCCTTCGCGAGGTGGCCGATGTAGATCATGCGGCCGTCGATCGCGGGCACGGGGGGCGCGGCGATCTGGCCGCGCAGCTGCCATGCGTCGCCGGGGCCATCGTTGCGCAGCGGCATCACCACGCGCAGCGCCGGGCCGCGCTCGGTGACGACGAGCCCGACGCGCAGCGCCTCGGGCGCGATGCCGGGGACCAGCCGCATCGGCTCGATCCGGGTGTCGAAGTCGGCGGCGGCCAGGAACCCGGCGGCGGCCTTGGTGATCGCGCCCGCCTCGAGGATGGCGGTGACCGTGCGCGCGCCGCCCTCGCCATCGACGATCGCGGTCACCTCGGTGGGCCGAGCGCTCGCCGCGCCGAACGCGTCGATCCACTGGTACGGCGAGATCGCGAACACGCCGTCGCGATCGACGGCGCCGTGGACCTCGAGCCCCACCGTCGCGAGCGTGGCGGCCTTCGCCGCGAGCGGGCGCTCGCCGCAGGGCTGGCTCGGCCCGGGCCTGCGCAGCGGCGGCTCGGCGTCATCGCTGCGCGGGCGCACCTCGCTGCCGTCGCCCAGCCAGGGCCCGATCGCGAGCGGCAGACCGGCCGCAACGCCGGCGACCCCGACGTACGTGATCGGGCTGGTCCCCGGGCGGCTCGAGAACAGCCCGCTGGTCAACAGCACGCCACCCACGGTCGCCGCGATCACACCGACGGTGAATGTCGCGAGGTTGGGCCGCGTCACCACCTCGACCGAGGTCGCGCGCCGGACGATCTCCTCGGTCGGGCACTCGAGCGGCTCGACGAAGCGCAGCCGGCCAGCCTCGGTCAACGCGATCGTCGGCCGGCGCGCGATCGCCCCCTCGGGGTGCGCGATGCGCTCGGTCGCAACCGGCCGCGCAATGTCGCTGGTGACCACGACGTGGCACCCGGCGCCGGCCCACGGCGCCAGCGCAACCAGAGCGGCGACGACCATGTGCCCGCGAACCATCGCCGCGACGATACCAGCCGGCGGCGCCCCGAGGTCGATCGGCGGGGGCGGGGGGCGGGGGCTCCCGGGAGAACCAGGACACGCGCGCTGCGCGAATGCGTACCCGTGGGCGCTTCGCTCGTCCGTTGACCGCCGTATCACGAATGTGTGGCGGTGCCATCTCCACGACTCGCCGACGCTTGAGCTGCCCGGCCGTGCAATCTATCGCGAAGACACCCAGGGTACGCATTCGCTGCGCGCGCGTTGACGTCCATACGGGCGTCAGTTCAGCATCCATGTTTCTCGGTCGCTCCGGCCCGAGCATGCGCGGCGCCTGACGCCCCTAACAGGTGACGTCGATCCCGCGGCGGTCGGGCTCCCACAGGCCACAGGCCACAGGCGTGAACGCGGATCGCGAAGACGCGGTTGCACGTGTACCTTCCGAGCATGAGCGCGCGACGTACGGCGGATAGATCCACCGTCGAGGCCGAGGACGTTGACCTCGGCGGGCGCCCGGGGTTGTTGATGCGGCCGCCTGGGGCGCGCTCCTTGTACGTGCTCGCGCATGGCGCCGGAGCGGGGATGCGCTCGGAGCTTCTCACCGCGGTTGCGGGTGCGCTTGCGGCGCAGGGCGTCGCGACGCTGCGCTGGGAATTTCCATATATGGCGGCCGGCAAGCCGAGGCCGGATCGCGCCGAGGTCGCCGAGGCGGCGGTGCGTGAGGTGTGGAACGCGGCGCGTGCGCAGTTCTCGGATCTGGCGATGTTCGCCGGCGGCATGTCGTTCGGCGGACGGATGACCTCGCGCTCGCACGCGTCGCAGCCGCTCGCGGCGCTGTGCGGCATCGTGTTTCTGTCGTTTCCGCTGCACCCGCCCGACCAGCCCGGCATCGAGCGCGCCGAGCATCTCGCATCGGCCGGTGGGCCGATCCTGTTTCTGCAGGGCGATCGCGATGACTTCGCGCCGCTGCGCCGGTTGCGCCCGGTGGTGAAGAAGCTCGGCGGGCGCGTGACGCTGCATGTCGTGAAGGGCGCGGACCACGGGTTCCACGTGCTGGTGCGATCGGGACGCACACGCGCCGACGTCATCGATGAGCTCGCAGCAACGGTCGCGAGCTGGATCACGATCCACGCGCCTCACGGTGGAGCGAGCGGCGCGATGTGCTAACCCTCTCTCGCGATGTCGGATCGCCTCGCTGCATGGATCCGGGAGAAGATCGCTGAGCACACGCCCGAGGCGACCAGCGATCCCGCGGCCGCGATGCAGGTCGCGCACGCGTGGGCCGCGCTGACCGGACGCGGCAAGGAGATCTTCGGCATGGAGATGCCCGCGGAGTGCGCCGAGCGAGAGGCGCTGCGCGACGAATGCCTCGCGGTCTTGAAGACGTGGATCCCCAGGCTCGACAAGGAGAACAAGGATCACCTGCGCCAGCTGATGACGGGCTACGCGGTCCCGCTGGCGTAGCGACGATTCGTCGTCGACGCGAAGCCGAGCGCGACCCGGACGGGCGGCAAAGTGCAGACCGCCGGCGCGTGCGCGGGGACGTCGAGCTACGGTGCTGCGATGACCTGGCGGGTTCCTCCGTTCGACCGCGCTGCCGAAGAAGTCGAGGCCTATGTTCGCGCGACCTACGCGCCGATCGGCATCGTCATCGCGGGCAGTATCGTGCGGGGCGAGGGCGGACCGTGGAGCGACCTCGACGTGTGCGTCGTGCACGAACCGCCGTGGCGGCTGCGCGAGCAGCGCCGGTTCGCGGGCGTTCCCGTCGAGCTGTTCGTCAATCCCGTTGCGCAGGTGCGGCGCTACTTCGCCACCGAGCATCGCGCGGGGAAGCCGAGCACGGCGCACATGTGGACCACCGGAGAGCCGATCGAGCCGGTGGCGCCGGTGATCCGCGAGCTGATCGCCGAGGCGCACGACTGGCTGGCGCGCCCGCTCGAGCTCACGCCCGAGGAGCTGGCGGCCCAGCGCTACGGCGCGGTCGACGCGCTCGACGACGCGCGCGATATGGTCGCCGTCGATCCGGCGGCCGCGAGCCTCTTGCTCGCCGAGGCGGTCCGCTCCATCGTCGGCTACGCGTTCTGGAAGCGGGCCAGGTTCCAGCCCCGCCGCAAGGACGCAGTGCGCGCGCTCGCGGCGATCGACCCCGAGGCTGCCGCGCTGGTCCGCCGGTGGGCGGCCTGCGGCTCGGAGGCGATGCCCGAGGCGCTGGCCGCCGTCGAGGCGCTCGCCCGCCACGTGCAGGGCGACGACACGTTCTTCGACTGGATCTCGGAGCGCGACGTGCTGGCCGACAGCTGATCACGGCTTGCGGAAGCAGTCGGGGCAGATGCCCTCGACCAGCCGCAGGATCATCGTCTCGCGATAGGTCTCGGGAAGCTCGCGGATCGCGCGCAGCGCGGCGGCGGTTCGATCGCGAGATCGGCGGCGACGTCGACCGGCCGCCACCGGCGCGCGACGTCGGTGCTTGGTTGCGCGCGATCGCGACGATCCAGCCCGGAACGCCTCGGGATCGCGCAGCCGCGCCAGCTTGCGCCACGCCACCTTGGCATCGGGCGGCGGCGCGTGCGCATCGGGGGACGCCGCGGCGGGCGCGGCCGAAAGCAACAGGACCGTCAGGATATTGTGCTTGCGCGGCATCGGTCTCTCCGTGTGATTCGCACGTGGTGCTCGTGCGATTCGATGGTTCGCGAGGAGGACGGGCGAGCGGCCTCACCGTTCACGAGCCGCGGTTTCGGCGGTCGATAATTGTCGGTCGCCAGGCGCCGGCGAGTAGGATGCGCATGTGTGGACGAGTTACTCGGCGCGTCACGCAGCGCAGCTGATCGGCTTGCCGGAGTCCGCGATCCGGAGCTGCATCCGCGACGGGCTGGTGGGCACGCCGGGCACCGTGCCGGCGCAGCTCACGTTCCGCGATCTGTCCGCACTGCGCACGGTCAAGGCGCTGGTCGACGCCGGCATGCCACTGGCGCGCGTGCGGCGCGAGCTCGCCCGCATCCAGCACGGGCTGCCTAGCGGCGCGTCGCTCGCCGAGCTCACCGTCGAGGCGCGCGGCGGCCAGGTCCACATTCGCGGCGCGCACGGCGCCGATCATCTCCCCGGCCAGCTACGCCTGCCGTTCGACGCGCAGGCCGACGCGCTGCCGCCACCCCCGGGCGAGCTGCGCGAGCTGCCGCGCCCGCCCGATGCGCCCGTGCCGCTCGCCGTCGCGCCGGCAACCGCCGACCAGTGGCTCGCGCGCGCCCTGCAGCTCGAGGACCGCGATCCGGTCGCGGCGATCGACGCCTACCGCCGCTCGCTGCGCCTGCGCCCCGAGTGCACCGAGGCCTGGATCAACCTCGGCCGGATCTTCGCCGAGAGCGGCGACCCCAAAGCCGCGCACGACTGCTTCGTCGGCGCGCTCGACGTCGATCCGGGCGAGGCCACCGCCTACTACAACCTGGGCGTGATCGCGCAGGACGCCGGCGAGGAAGAGACCGCGATCGGCCATTACCGCCACGCGCTCGAGCTCGACCCGCGGCTGGCCGAGGCCCACTACAACCTCGCCACCCTCTTCGATCAGTCGGGCGACTCGCGCTCGGCGATTCGCCACATCAACGAGTATCGCAAGCTCACTCGCTGATCGCTGCTCACTTGCAGGCGTCGATCGGCATTGTCATCGAGCGATTGGCCAGCATCGCGCCTTGCGGCGCCGCCTCGTCGAGAGTGCTGCACCGGGGCATCGTCGCGAAGCACGCCGGCACCACAGACTTGCCCTTCGCGTTGTGGATGTCGTACCGCGTCCGCGCCACGCACACCGCACCGCTGGGGCCCCACGCCGCCTCGAAGCTCATGTCGCCGCCGGTCCCCTCGGGCTGGATCCCGAGCCGGTCGAAGACATTGATCAGCGTGCCATCGAGCGTCCACGGCGTGCCGTCGCCGCAGTAGTCGGCACGCGCGAGCCGCGTGCAGGCCCCGTGCATCTCGTCGTCGGTCACCCACGGCGCATAGCCCCAGTTGACGCACTTGGCGATCACGCCGTCCATACACGAGTACGTGACGATGGCGGGATCCGGCACGTAGCTGGCCTTGGCATCAAAGCGGCCCGCGATGAACACGCCCTGCTGATCGGCGTTACACGCGGGAAAACCGTCGACGATGATCTGCGTTCGCTGGGCATGCCCCTCGACCTTCACCTCGAGGATCTCGATGCGAAACGGCCGGCCATCGGGCGCCGTCGCGGCCAGCGACGAGCCGCGCAGCGACGCCGTGGTCGCGAAGCCGCGCGCGACGAGCTCGCCGTCCTTCACGGTGATCGCGTTGGTCGGATCGGACTCCAGTGCCAGCTTCGCGCCATTGAGATCGCCGAGCCCCCGATAGGCGCGCGGCTGCCTCGCGCGCTGCTGCGAGCCGCCCTGCTGCTGCGCCTCGCCCTGCATCGTCGTCCTCTGCTGCGACATGACGTCGGGCTCCTGGCCCTGCAGGCTCGTTCCCTGGTTCTGCATGATGTTGGTCGACGCGCCGTGCCGGCTCGTTCCTTGGTTCTGCATGATGCTGGTCGACACGCCCTGCAGCCTGGTGCCCTGCTCCGCCTCCCCCTGCACGTGGGTGCGCGCTCCGCCCTGCAGCTTCGTGCCCTGCTGCTGCATTCCGCGCGGCGCGTGGCCCTGGAGCTTGGAGCCCTGCATCTGGATTCCCATGGACGTGCCTTGCAGCGTCGTCCCCTGGAGCTGCATGCCGGGCGGCGGCGGCGCGCTGCCTTGCAGCGTCGTCCCCTGGTTCTGCATGTCGGGCGGCAGCGGCGCGCTGCCCTGCAGCGTCGTCCCCTGAAGCTGCATACCAGGCAGCGGCGGCGCGCTGCCCTGCAGCGTGGTCCCCTGATTCTGCATGATGTTGGGCGACGCGCCCTGGAGCTTGGTGCCCTGGTTCGACACGAATGTCGTCCCAGCGCTGCCGCCCTGCAGCTCGGTGCCTTGCATCTGCATCAAGTTTGGCGACCCGCCCTGGAGCGTGGTCCCTTGGATCTGCATGATGCTCGGTGGCTCGCCCTGCAGCGTGCTCCCTTGCTGCTGCATGAAGTTGGGCGGGTTGCCCTGGAGCGTGGTGCCCTGCATCTGCATCAGGTTGGGCGCGTTGCCCTGCAGGGTCGTGCCCTGCTGCTGCATGAAGTTGGGCGGGTTGCCCT
>DATIPJ010001198.1:0-8600 GCA_035472155.1 Kofleriaceae bacterium | reverse complement strand
CACGGTCACGCCCGACACCGAGTTCGACCTGAACGGCGGACAGCTGACGATCGGCCGCGCGGCGCCGATCCACGATGTCGACAAGGACCCGTATCTCACCGTCGCCGGCATCATCAAGCGGTCGTCGAACGTGGGCGCGGCGAAGATCGCGCTTCGGTTCGGTGCGCCGAAGCTGTACGCCGCGCTCAAGCGGTTCGGGTTCGGCGCCAAGAGCGGCATCGAGCTGCCCGGCGAGCAGTCCGGAATGCTGCGCAATGGCGCCAAGTGGCGCGACATCGAGCTCGCCACGATCTCGTACGGCTACGGACTGACGGTCACGCCGCTGCAGATCGCCGCGGCGCTCGCGGCGTTCGGCAACCACGGCCTGTATCACGAGCCGCGCATCGTCGACCGCGTGATCGATTCCGACGGCACGCTGCTGTATCGCGCGGCGCCCGCGGAGCGACAGATCGTCTCGGACCGCACGGCCACACAGATGCTGGCGATGCTCGCCACGGTGTTCGAGGGCGGCAAGCAGCACGGGACCGCGTCGACGATCGTCGTGCCCGGATTTCGCTGCGCGGGCAAGACCGGTACCGCGCGCAAGTACGATCCGGTGCTGCGCGCGTACGCGACCGACCGCTACCTGTCGTCGTTCGCGGGGCTCGCGCCGCTCGATCATCCGCGGCTGGCGATCGTCGCGATGGTGGACGACCCGACCGGTGGCGACTACTTCGGAGCCAAGGTCGCCGGCCCGGTGTTCGCCACGGTCGCAAGCGAATCGCTGCGCTATCTGGGCGTGCCCGGCGAGCCGGCGGTGTGCACCAAGCCGAGCGGGCCGCAGGACATCGCGCCGAAGACCTGCCTGCCGCCGAGCAAGCCGACGGCGTCGGACCGATGAGCGTAACCAGCGGAGCCACCGGAGCGCGTCGCCGGCAGCGAAGCAAAGCGGACATCGTCGACGGGAAACTCCCGAGATCGGGGCGCCGCGCCACCGGTCAGCGAAGCTTGCCTCGATGCACGAAATCGGGGAGGCTGCGCGTTCGATCGGTATGATGCTCGGTACCCTCATCGATGGCCTCGTGGGCGCTCGTGTCCTCGGGGACCCCGGCGTCCCCGTTCGTGGAGTGCAGAGCGATTCACGGGCGATCGAGCCCGGCGACGTCTATGTCGCGGTGCGCGGAATGCGCGCGGATGGTCACGCGTTCGTTCCTGCAGCGATCGAGCGCGGCGCGGCCGCGGTGGTGGTCGAGCATCCGCTCGATGTGGCGGTGCCGCAGGTCATCGTCGCCGACGGCGCCGCGGCGCTCGGCGTGCTCGTCGCGCGCTCGCTGGGCGATCCGGCGCGCGCCATGACGCTGATCGGGATCACCGGTACCAACGGCAAGACCACGACGACGTACCTGGTCGAGGCGATCCTGGCGGCGGCGGGCGCGCGGCCGGGCGTGATCGGCACGGTCGAGTATCGCTGGCGGGGGCCCGGCGGCGAGCGGATCACACGCGACGCGCCGTTCACCACGCCCACGCCGCAGGTGCTGCACGAGACGTTCGCGGCGATGCGCGACGCGGGCACGACGCACGTCGTGATGGAGGTGTCGTCGGCCGCGCTGGTGATGGAGCGACTCGCGGGGGTCGCGTTCACCGTCGGGGCGTTCTCGAACCTGACCCAGGATCACCTCGATGTGCATCCGTCGATGGAGGCCTACCGGGACGCCAAGCGCCTGCTGTTCTCGCGCTACCTCGTGGGCGCACCGCACGCGGGTACGGCCGTCGTCAACGTCGATGACGCCGAGGGCGATGGCATGGCCGCCGGCGGTCCGGGCCGCGCGCTGCGGGTCTCCGCAGAGGGCCGCCCGTCGGATGTCCGCGTGGTGGCGCACGAGTCGACGGTTCGCGGCATCACCGCGCGCATCGCCACGGCGCGCGGCGAGCTCGCCATCGCGGCCCCGCCGCTGATCGGCCACTATAATGTGGCGAACCTGGCGCTCGCGGTCGGCATCGCCGAGGCGCTCGCGATCCCGCACGAGGCGATCGCGCGCGGCATCGCCGGGCTGCCGGGCGTGCCCGGGCGCGTGGAGCGCGTGCCCAACGGCGCGGACCTCGACATCTTCGTCGATTACGCCCACACGCCCGACGCCTTGCACAATGTGCTGTCGGCCCTGCGGCCGCTGACGCGCCGGCGGCTGATCTGCGTGTTCGGCTGCGGCGGCGATCGCGACCCCACCAAGCGGCCCAAGATGGGCGCCGAGGTCGCCGCGCTCGCCGACCTCGCGGTGGTGACCAGCGATAACCCGCGCACCGAGGACCCGCGCGCGATCATCGAGCAGATCCTCGCGGGCATGCCGCGGCCGTTCGCCGTCGACGCCGACCGTGCGCGCGCGATCCGCGCGGCGATCAGCGAGGCCGTCCCCGGCGACGTCGTGGTCATCGCCGGCAAGGGCCATGAGGACTACCAGATCCTCGGCACGACCAAGCACCACTTCGACGACCGCGAGCAGGCGGCCGCTGCCGTCGCCGAGCGCGAGGGGCCCACGGTCGCCGAGCTCGCCACCGACGCCGGGGCTACGCTGACGGCGACCGGCGGCGGGGCGCAGGCGCAGATTCACCGCGTGGTGATCGACAGCCGGATCGCCGCGCCGGGCGACCTCTATGTCGCGGTTCGCGGCGAGGCTCACGACGGCCACGCGTTCTGCGAGGCTGCGGTCGCCGCCGGTGCCCGCGCCGTGATGGTCGAGCATCCAGTCCCCGTCGATGCGCCGTCGATCGTCGTCGGCGATAGCCGCGTCGCGCTGGGCGAGATGGCGCGCGCGCACCGACGGCGATGGCGCGGCGCGCTGGTCGCGATCACCGGCTCGTCGGGCAAGACCACGACCAAGGAGCTGACCCGGGCGGCCCTCGCGCTCGCCGGGCCGACGTACGCGCTCGAGAGCTCGATGAACAACGAGACCGGGGTGCCGCTCAATCTGCTCGCGCTGCGCGGCTTCCATGGCTTCGCGGTCGTCGAGATGGGCATGCGCGGCCTGGGGCAGATCGAGTACCTGACCCGGATCGCCGAGCCCGACGTCGCCGTCGTCATCAACGCCGGCACCGCGCATATCGAGCTACTCGGCTCGACCGACGCGATCGCCCGCGCGAAGTCCGAGATCTGGCTCGGGCTGCGCGACGGCGGCACGATCGTGCGTCCACTCGACGACGATCGGCTCGCCGCCTACGCACGCATGCACCGCCCGTCGGCGCGCCACCTCACTTTCGGCGAGCGCGGCGCCGATGTCGCGCTCGTCGGGTACCGGCCGATCGACACGCCCAGCGCCGGCGAAGGGCGTCCGTCTGCATCCGCGGCTGGCGTCGAGCTCGAGCTCGACATCCTCGGCAATCGACACGGCGTGACGCTCGGGATGCTCGGCAAGCACGTGGCGATCGACGCGTGCGCCGCGATGGCTGCAGCGATCGCTGCAGGCGCGCCGGTCGAGCTGGCGCTGCGCGGCCTCGCGCACGCGCGGCCACCGTCGCTGCGTGGCGAGCTGGCCCAGGTGCACGGCCGCACGATCATCGTCGATTGCTACAACGCCAACCCGGCGTCGATGGCGGCCGCCCTGCGCACGCTCGCCGAGCGCGCACAGGGCCATGGCGCGCTGGCCGTGGTCGGCGACATGCTCGAGCTCGGCGACCATGCGCCCGAGGCGCACCGCGAGGTCGGCGAGCTCGCACGGGAGCTCGGCCTCGGCGTCATCGCGCTCGGCCAGCAGGCGCCCGTGGTGGTCGCCGCCGCCGGAGGCGATGCCGAGGTGGTCGCCACGCCCGGCGAGGCCGCCGCCCGCGCGATCGCGCGCACGCGGCCGGGTGACTGGATGCTCCTCAAGGCATCGCGCGGCATGCGCCTCGAGCGCGTGCTCACCGCGATCAGGCAGGTGACCTGATGCTGTTCCATCTGCTCTACGGCGCGCTCGGCGACAAGCTCGGCGTCCTGCGCGTGTTCCGCTACACGTCGACGCGCATCCTCGCCGCCGCGATCACGGCGCTCTTGATCTCGTTCGTCGTCGGGCCGTGGTTCATCGAGCGGCTCAAGAACCGCCAGATCGGCGAGACGATCCGCACCGACGGCCCGCAGACCCACAAGAAGAAGGCGGGCACCCCGACGATGGGCGGCTCGCTGATCCTGTTCTGCCTCACGGTGTCGACGCTGCTCTGGTGCGACCTGCGCAACCAGTTCCTGTGGCTGGCGCTCTCGGTGACGGTCGCCTTCGGCGCGGTCGGCTTCGCCGACGATTACGCCAAGGTCGCGCGGCGCAACAAGGCCGGCATCTCCCCCGTGCTCCGGCTCGCGCTGGAGTTCGCGATCGCCGGGGCCGCGATGGCGTACCTCTTCTACTCCAAGGCGATGCCGCCCGAGGTGCGGCTCCACCTCCAGCTGCCGTTCACCAACTTCTACGAGCAGGGCCTGATCCTGCCGGCCTGGCTCTACGTCACGTTCGGCGCGTTCGTCGTGGTCGTGACCGCCAACGCCGTGAACCTGACCGACGGGCTCGACGGGCTCGCGATCGGCCCCTCGATCATGAACGCCGGGACGTTTCTGATCTTCGCGTACATCGCCGGCGTGCCGACGACGATCCTGGCCCACAACGGCCACGAAGTGACGATCGCGCAGTACCTGCACGTCGCGCATATCGCCGGGGTCGAGGAGCTCGCGGTGTTCGCCGCAGCGCTGTTCGGCGCGGGCGTTGGATTCCTCTGGTACAACGCCTATCCGGCGCAGGTGTTCATGGGCGATATCGGTGCGCTGTCGCTCGGCGCATCGATCGGTATGATGGCCGTGCTGACCAAGAACGAGCTGGTGCTGATCATCGTCGGCGGGCTGTTCGTGATCGAGACCCTGTCGGTGGTCATCCAGCGCGGGGCGTTCAAGCTGACCAAGGCGCTGTCGGGCACGGGCAAACGCGTGTTCGCGATGGCGCCGATCCACCACCACTACGAGCTCAAGGGCTGGGACGAGCCGAAGATCATCGTGCGGTTCTGGCTGATCTCGCTGATGTTCGCGCTGCTCGCGCTCGGCACGCTGAAGCTGCGATGAGCGCGCGCGCAGAGATCGACCTGGCCGGCAAGTCGGTGGTCGTCGTCGGCCTGGCGCTGACCGGGATCGCGGTCGCGCGGTTCTGCGCCCGCCGCGGCGCCCGCGTGGTCGTCACCGACGGCAAGCCCGCCGACAAGCTCGCCGAGCCGATGCGCGCGCTCGACGGCGTGCCGGTGCGCTGGGAGCTGGGCGGCCATGACCGCGCGACGTTCACCGGCGCCGACCTGGTCGTGATGTCGCCGGGCGTGCCGACGCTGCCGGAGATGGTCGCGGCCCGCGAGGCCGGCGTGGAGGTCATCGCCGAGATCGAGCTGGCGTATCGCTTCCTCGACCCGGGCGCGACGCTGATCGCGATCACCGGCACCAACGGCAAGTCGACCACGACCGCGCTCACCGGCGCACTGTGCGAGGCCTCCGGGCGGCCGACGTTCTGCGGCGGCAACCTCGGCAACATGCCGCTCATCGACGCGGTCGATCACCCGGCGAATGTGCCCGGCGGGCTGATCGTCGCCGAGGTCGCGGCGTTCATGCTGGAAAACTGTAGCTCGTTTCGCCCGCGGGTCGGCGTGCTCACCAACATCACGGAGGACCACCTCGACCGGTTCGGCACGATGGCGCGCTACGCCGAGGTCAAGGGCCGGATCTGGGACTGGCAAGGCGCGTCGGACCTGGCGGTCGCCAACGCGGCCGATGCGTGGACGATGTCCGAGACCGCCGGGATCGCCGCACGGCTCGCCACGTTCGACTCGCGGCCGGCGGCGATCGCCGAGCGCGGCGCGTTCCTCTCGGCCGACCGCTCGGAGATCGTGCTGCGGGGCATCGGTCCCGCGGGCGCGGGCGGCTCCGCCGGCGAGGAGCGCTACCCGGTCTCCGACCTGGTGATCGTCGGCAACCACAACCTCGAGAACGCGATGTGCGCCTACCTGTCCACCCGCGACATCGGCCTGTCGATCGACGCGATCCGCGCGGGCGCGCGGGGCTACCGGCCGCTGCCGCACCGCATGGAGCTGGTCGGCGACAAGGGCAACATCTACTATTACGACGACAGCAAGGGCACCAATGTCGCGTCGGTCGCGGCCTCGGTCCGCGGGTTCCCGCGCCCGCTCGTGCTGATCGCCGGCGGGGTCGACAAGGGCGGCTCCTACGCGCCGATGTTCGAGGCGCTCGACGGCACCTGCAAGGGCATGGTCCTGATCGGGCAAGCCGCCCCGCTGATCCGCGCCGCCGCCGCCGCCCATGGCGCGAGCTACCCGGTGCTCGACGCCGCGGACATGCACGACGCCGTCCGGCGGGCGACCGAGCTGTGCGCGAGCGGCGATGCGGTGGTGCTATCGCCGGCGTGTGCCAGCTACGACATGTTCCAGAATTTCGGCCATCGCGGCCGCGTGTTCCGTGAGGCGGTGTCCGCGGTGGGTGCAAGACGCCTCGATCGGTAGCGCCGGGTCTCCACGAGGGCCAGCTTTGCTATCGTTGGGCATGCGAAGCGCCGCGGTGGCCGCAAGCGGAAGTCTTGTCGTGGTGCTCGGGCTGGCGTGCTCGAGCCAGCCGCACGCCGTGCCGCCCAAGCGGCCCAACACCGAGCTCATCGTCGGCGAGTACGAGCGCCATCCGCCCGACGGCGAGACCGCGGTCCGGTTCCGCGCCGACGGCAGCGTGCGGGTCGCCAAGTCGCGGGCGCAGCTCGACGCCGAGCCGCCCGTGGCGTCCGGCACCTGGAAGCTCGAGGGCGGCAAGCTCACGCTGAGCTACGACAAGGGCCTCTGCAACGACCGCCCCGGCGACCAGACCGGGGTCTACAACGTGGTCATCTCGCGGATCGGCATCCACTTCACCAAGGGCGAGGACAGCTGCGAGCGCCGCTCGGCGATCGACGGCCAGACCTGGTGGCGCATCAAGTAACCGCGCGCGGGCGCTCGGGCAACACTCCCACGCGCTGCACCCCGCTGAAAACTGGCGCACGACGGCCGCGCGCCCGAGGATGACGCCGATGGCAGTGCTGCGTCGGATCGTTGCGTTGTGGACGCAGCTCGGCCCAGCGCGATCGACCGACGGTCGGCCGTCGCGTGCGGCGGTGCCGACCCGCGCCGGTCTCGCGCGTGCGATCGGCGTGCTGCGCCAGCTCCGCCCGCTGCAAGCGCTGCGACGGCTCCGTGCGTCCAGCGCCGCCGCGGCGCTCGATCCGACCCTGCCGGCGACCGCACAGATCGTCGCGGTGCAGCACCCGAGCGCGAGCCTCCCCGAGCGGCCCTACGACCTCTCGCTGCTGGCGGCCGTGCTCGGCCTGCTCGCCGTCGGCACCATCGAGATCTACTCGGCCACCGCCGCCGATGGCCTGACGCGGTTCCACGACGCCGCTTACTTCCTCGAGCGCCAGATCGGCTTCCTGGCGATCGGCGGGCTCGCGATGTGGCTCGGCGCGCGCATCGACTACCGCCGGCTCAAGCTGTGGACCTACCCGCTGCTCCTGAGCGCGCTGCTCATGCTCGCGGCCACGCTGTTCACGCCCGCGGTCAACGGCGCGCGGCGCTGGATCCCGCTCGGGCCGCTCACGTTCCAGCCGGTCGAGATCACCAAGCTCGCGCTGGTCACGTACCTGGCGTACTCGCTCGGTCGCAAAGCGGACCGGGTCAAGACGTTCACCGTCGGGTTCGTCCCGCACGTCGTGGTCTGCGGCATGATGATGGTGGCGCTGCTCAAGCAGCCGGACCTGGGGTCGTCGGTCGTGCTCGGCGCGACGACGCTGGGCATGCTGTTCATGGCCGGCGCGCGGATCTCGTACATCCTGCTCGCGGTGCTCGCCGCGGCGCCCGTCGGCTATCACATGGTCGTCGGCACGTCGTGGCGGCTGCAGCGCGTGCTCGCGTACTTCAACCCCGAGGCGTACGCCACCGGCGACGGCTACCAGTACATGCAGGCGCGGCTCGCGATGGGCTCGGGCGGCTTCGCCGGGGCCGGGCTCGGCGGCGGGCATCAGTCGCTCGGCTACACGCCCGAGGCGCACTCGGACTTCATCCTGGCCCCGATCGGCGAGGAGCTGGGGTGGCTCGGCGTCGCGCTGGTGCTCGGGCTGTTCGGCGTGCTCGTATGGCGCGGCATCCGGGCCGCCCTGGGCGCGCGCGATGTCTTCGGCGGCTATCTGGCTTTCGGCATCACGCTCCTGTTCGGCGTGCAGGCGCTGTTCAACGTCGGCGTGGTGCTCGGCATCGTCCCCAACAAGGGCATCACGCTGCCGCTCGTCAGCTGCGGCGGCTCATCGCTCGTGATCACCATGTTCCTCGTCGGGCTGCTGCTCAACGTCGGGCGGCGGCCCGAGCGCCGGACGCGCGAGCATCCCCCACGCGACCTCGCGCGCCGCAAGCGCATGCGCGTGCGGGTGCTCGTCGCGTGATTCCGGGGCGCGCCGGAATTCGCCGCGTCGATCGCGCGTTCGGAATACAATGGCGGAGACGATGCGGCTCCTGATCGCCGGCGGTGGCACCGGTGGGCACCTGTTTCCGGGCGTGGCGCTCGCCGAGGAGCTGCGCGCGCGAGACCCGGCTGCGCAGGTGCGCTT
>DATIPJ010001197.1:0-6749 GCA_035472155.1 Kofleriaceae bacterium | reverse complement strand
CGTCGGACTGGCGAGCTGCGCCCTGCGGCCGCCCGCGCCGCTCAACGTCGAGGCGCTGCTCGCGGCGCGCGGGCCGCTCGAGGCGCGGCGCGAGCTGCAGATCCGAGTCACTTCTGACCGGCGCGATGTCGCTGCGCGGCTGGCGCTGGCCGATCTCGACGAGCGCATCGGGCGGCCGAGCGAGGCGATCGACGCGCTGGGGGCGGTCGTCGCGCTGGGCGGCCCGCTCGGGGTGCGCTGGCAAGCGGAGGACAAGGCGCGTCTGGGCCGGCTGATCGCAGCGCGTGGGCGCACCCGGCTCGCGCGCGGAGCCGCGACCGCGCTCGCCGATCTCGAGCGCGCGCGAGGCCTTGGCGCAACCGTGGCCGACGGCGAGCTGCGCGCAGCGCGCATCGCGGGCGCGCTCGAGGCACTGCATCACAGCGACGCCGAGGTTCGCGACAGGGGCCGCCGCACGCTCGCGATCGCAACGGCCGATGATCCGACGGCGAGCGGCGCTGCGCCTCCCGCGACGCCATCTGCGGCCGCCTTGCCGACGGCGAGCGGCGCTTCGGGGCGTCCGATGGCCGCTGCGGCTGCTTCGGCGATGCCGCCATCGGCCTCCGCCGATGCGTGGGCGGGGGCACGCGTCGGTGCGTCGCCTGAGCGACGCGGGCGTTTCGGCGCTTGGCTATGGCAGGACGGCGCTCGAGCGGCCGCATGGGAGGAGCTGGAGGCGTGGCATGCAGCGACTCGGCCGCCGCGCGACCCGGCGTTGCAGACTGCGTATCTCGTCGCCGCGCGGTGGTGGATCCCGCTCGACCGGCCCGCTCCACCGCGCGAGGATCTGGTCGGCCCAGCGCACTGCGCGTTCACGGCGTGTGCGCCCCGCGATGTGGTCGGTGACGAGATCGCCGAGCGCGCGTACTTGATGGGGCCGCTCGCGCCGCCGGTGCGCGATCCGATCGAGGCCACGGCGGTTGCTGCGATCACGCTGCGCCATGCGCTGCGCGGCGACGGATCGTGGGGCGAGGCGCTCGCTGCGCGGGTCGACATCGCGGCCGTCACCGAGCCGGCACAGCTCGCGAAGATGCCGCGCGCCGCGCAGCCGATCTTCGCGCGCCTCGCCGGCCGCGATGCGCCGATTCCCGGCGACACGGCCGCCACGACCGCCGACGAACGACTGCTGCTGGCCGCCGCCCACGCGCTCGCAGGCTCCGCCGACGCGGTCGCCCGCATCGACGTGTTGCTCGCCGGCTCGCAGTACGCCGACTCCTCGTATGCCGACTCGCTGCACCGGATCGTGGTCGTCGGCGCGCCGTTCACGAGCGACCCTGTCGCGGAGGCGGTCGCGCGCCATGCCGAGCTGAGCGTTCCCCTCGGCGGCTGGTCGGTGGCGACGGGTGGCACTGGCTCCACGGGCAGCGAGCCTGCGGGGGGACGCGCGGTTCGCGCAGAGGCGTTGCGCGCAATCGTGGTCGCGTACCGGCGCGATCCGCTGATCGCCGATCGCATCGCGCGCGATGCAGTCGCGGAGGCGTCGGATGCCGCGGCGATGTACGCGACCCTCGGTGCGGTGTTCGACGCACTCGGCGATCCGGCGCGGGCCCGTGCGGCGTGGCAGGCGGCGGTCGATGCGAGTGCCGAGCCGTTGTTCGTGCGCGGCCTCGCCGAGGCACAGGCGCGCCAGGGCGATGCCGATGCCGCATTGGTCACCGCCATGAACGCGGCAGCCGCCTCGGGTGACCCGGCGGTGGTGTGGACGTGCATCGCCCGCGCGCTCGTCGGCGCGGGCAAGTATGCCCACGCGCTGGAGGCGGTGCGCAGCGCGATCGATCTCGCAGGGCCTGACGCGATGCCCAGCGCGCTCGATGTGGCGGTTGCGGCGAGCCGTGCGCTCGGACGCAACGCGCAGGCCGACTCGCTTGTACGCCAACGCGCTCAGCTCGCCCCCGGCGGCAATGCACTGGACGACGGTGAGGCGCTCGACCTCGTTGCGCCGTCCTCGCCGCGCGCCGGTGACTCGACCGGCACGCGAACCACCGCGGTGAGCGACTCGACCGGCACGCGAGCGACCGCGACGGCAGGTGGTGACTCGACCGGCACGCGAGCGGGCGCGATGGGAGATGGCGACGCGATGCGCACGCGCGCGGCCGCGGCGGATGGCAACGCGACGTCGGCGCGGGCCGCGCTTGCGGCGTATCGCCGCGATGCGATCGGCGCCGGCATCGAGCGGTTGTGGGTCGCGTCGCGATGGAATGCGCGCCATGTGGCGATCCGCGCCGCGCTGCTGGCAGCGCTGGGTCGCGAGGATCCGAGGCGCGGTGTCGTCGTCGGTGAGCTGGTGGGGCTCGCCGCGGATCGCGAGCCCGATGTGCGGCGTGCGGCGATCGCTGCGCTTGGCCGCGAACGCTGAATCGTTGTCGAGCGGGACCGGCTTCGTGGTAAAGCCGCGGCATGGTGGTCCTGGTGGAAGTCTTCGTCCTGTTCCTCGGGCTCGCGCTGAGTGTGAAGCTGATCGCGAGCAGCGCGGATGAGCGCGGACGGAGCCCGATGCTGTGGGGGCTCGTCGCCGGGATGGCGTACATGCTCGCGTACCTGATGAGCTCGCTGCTGGTCGGATTCCTCGACATGGAGAACGGGCTCGGCGTGCTGCTGATCGCTGCGATCAGCCCGTACCTGATCGCGGCGCTGGCGGCGGGGGGTGTGGGGCTCGTGCTCGCGCGGCTGGGCATCAAGGTGACGCAGCGGCGCGCGTACGATGTGCATTGCCGCGAGAACGGCGCGGGTCGGCTCGAGATCACGCTCGAGGCGGTCCGGCTGCACTGGGAAGGACGCAGCCAGGACGTCGCGCGGTCGCAGCTGCATACTGTGAAGGTCGACGGCGAGTGCCTGCGGCTCGGCTGGGGCGAAGGCGAGCTGCTCTTGCTGCCGCTCGGACGGCCGCAGACGCGCGACGGACGGATCAGCCAGAGCCACGCGCTCGCGCGCCTGCTATCGCCCGGCCTGCCGGTGGCGATTCGCGTCGATCGCAACGCGTCCAAGGCCGCCGGCTGAGGCTATCGGCGCGGGGGCGGGCGCACGCCGCGCTGCCGGTAGGCGAGGTAGTCGGCGAGGATGGTGGCGTGGTCGAAGACCAGAGGCTGGGGCAGCGCATCGGGGGCGCACACGATGCAGCGCGCGGCGTCGTCGCCGCCGACCGGCTGGCCCGCGGCGCGCGCGATGAAGACGACGGAGGCGGTGTGGTGGCGCGGGTCGCGCGACGGATCGGAGTAGACGTGGAACAGCTCGAGGAGCTCGACGTCGAGGTTGGTCTCCTCCTTGGCCTCGCGCACGGCAGCGTCCGCGACGAACTCGCCCTCGTCGACGAAGCCGCCCGGGAACGCGAGGCCCTCGGGCGGGTTCTTGCGCACGATGAAGACGAGCTGGCCGGGGTGGTCGGTGAGCTCGATGAGGAGGTCGACGGTGAGCTTGGGATTCCGGAACGCGGACGCCATCACTTGCCCCCTCCGGCGGCGAGCGGGCCTTCGATCCAGGCCACGAGCGCGCGCTCGAGCTCCTTGGCGCCCGCGCCGCCGGCGATGTTCGATTTCTCGTCGGGATCGCTGGCCAGGTCGTAGATCTCCCACTTGGAGTCGCTGATCCGGTAGTAGACGTGGCGCTTGCCGTCGGCGGTGACCATGGCCTTGGCCTCGTGGTCCCACTCGGGCGCAGGGAGCAGCTCGGAGAATGCGGGACGCGGCTCGAGCGGCTTGCCCGCGAGCGCGGGGGCCAGGCTGCGGCCTTGCCAGCTCGGCGCAGGCGGCACGCCGAACAGCGCGGCGATCGTCGGCGCGAGATCGATCAGCTGGACGACGTCGTCGCGCATCGCCGGCGCGGCGCCGGGCACGCGGAACATGAGGGGCACGTTGGTGAGCTCGCGGTAGAGGGTATCGCCGTGGAAGAAGGCGGGCTTGCCGGCGACGATGTGGGCGCCGAACGCCTCGCCGTGGTCGGCCATGAGGACCACGGTGGTGGCGGCGGCGAGGCCGTTGGCGTCGAGGGCGTCGAGCAGCTGACCGATCAGCGCGTCGTCGTAGGTGATCTCGTAGTCGTACCTCTGGGCGAGCAGGGCGGTGCCGTGCTCGGTGTACTTGAAGCCCTCGTGCTCCATGTACGTCGAGTGCGGCTCGAACAGATGGACGATCATCGCGAACTTGGTGCCGGCCTTGGCGAGCTCGTCGAGCTTGGCGACCGTCTTCTTGAGGATGCGCGGACCGGCGATGTCGCGGTTGGACTCGGGGATGTTGAGCGCGCCATCGTTGTTCCACTCGTCGGCGCCCTGGGTGATGTTGCTCTTCATCCAGGCCGCGACGTCGGGGCACGAGCTCGGGTACTTCTTGCGATCGCAGAAGTAGAAGTGGGAGCTCTCGCCGAGGGTGGTGAAGCCGGCGGGCTTCAAGACCTCGAGCAGGGTGTCGTTCTCGTCGAGGACGGTCGAGTAGTTCTTGAACTTCTTGTCGACCTTGACCTGCGACGGATAGCGCGAGGTCATGAACGATGGCACCGAGCGCGGCGTGTTCGGGGCCTGGGCGTACGCGCGGCTGAACACCACGGACTGCTTGGCGAACGCGTCGAGCCGTGGGGTGAGCGACTTGCCGTCGCGCTGGTAGCCGGCGATGCCGAGCCGGTCGTAGCGCAGGGTATCGATGAAGATGACGAGGACGTTCTTGCCGCCCGCAGCGTCGGTGGGTGCGGGCGCCGCGGCAGCCGCGCCGGGGCTCGCGGTCGTCGCGTTCGGGCCCTCGCCCGGCGCCGCGGCGGACCCGGTCCCCGCGGGGGCGGCGTCCTCGACCTTGGCGTCGCCGCCTACGCAGTTGTCGTCGATGCCGTTGCCGGGGATCTCGACCGCGCCCGGGTGGACGTTGGGGTTGTGGTCGTCGCAATCCGGGCCGCCGAAGAACGCCGAGTAGCCGTCGTGGTCGCGGTCGATGACCTTGCGCAACGCGGCGACGAGGCGCGCGCCGATGTACGAGCGCTCGGTGACCGCCGTGCCGGTGGCCTCCGACGGCGTGCCGAGGGCGACGAGCGGAAGCGCGACGGCGATCGCGAGCCCGACGAGGGCGACGATGCCGCGCCGCGGGATGCGCTCGCGCACGCGGCCGAGCGGGCCGTAGACCACGAGGGCGATGACGATCGCGACGACGGGCAGGAGCGCGGGGACCAGCAGCGACGCCAGGTTGAGGGCCTGGTAGTCGAGCTGGTGAAACACGATGTGGAGGCCCGCGGCGGCGCCGGCGACGACCGCGAGCACGACGAGCAAGACGACGCGCGAGATCGGGCCCACCGCGGGGATGAGCGCGGTGAAGCGGCGCGCGGCGCGGAACACCGGCAGCGCGCCGATCGCGAGCAGCGGCAGCACACCGACGACGAGCACGCCGAGCAGGAGGCCGCCGACTGCCTTGCGCTGGACCTCGCCGACGAGGCCGACCGAGAGCTTGGCGATCGCGAGCGCAAGCACGCCGCCGAGCACGGCCGCGGCGATGAGGATCGCCGAGACCGCGCGATCGAGGTCGTCGTCGTCGCGCAGACGCGCGAACAGCCGGCGGACCCAGCGATCGCCCCAGGTCGCGTTGCCGGCGCCGAGCACGAGGCCGACGCCGAGCGCGATCGGGACCGAGATGATCGCCCACAGCGCGAGCAGCGGGCCGACCGGGCCTGCGCCGCCTCCGGTGTGCGCGATATCGGCGAGCGCGAGCACGAGCCCGGCGAGCAGCACGACCCCGAGGGCGGTCGCCATCCCCGAGCGGTAGGGTGCGGGGCCAAGCCCGTGGGGTGTCACGACCGACATCCTGAGGTCGATAGCATAGGCGTTCCGGACGGTCTTAGCTGCGCTTGACCTCGACCAGCACGCCCTCGACGAACCGGGGATCGATCTCGGCGTCGCGGACCCCGCCCAGGATCGCCACGAGGTCATCGAGCCAGCTGTCGACCAGGTGGGCGACGATCGGCCCCGAGGCCGAGAGCTGCGCCGCGCCGAGGCTCTTGCGGATCGCCGCGTGACCGGCGGCCCGCGCCGCCGCGGTGAGCACACCCTCGGTCATGCCGCGGTCGCGCAGCAGCGTCAGCTCGGGCTGCGAGAGCGCCTCGCCGCGCAGCTCGCCGCCGACCACCGCGCGCGCGAGGGCGGTGCGGATGTGATCGTCGAGGCTGGGGCGCGGCTCGGGCGCCTGACCCGCCGCGATGACGTCGACGCCGAGGCCCTCGACGATCGCGACGCGCACGGTGAGCTCGGTGAGCAGCGCGCCGGCGCGCCGCAGGTCGGCCGACGACTCGAACGGCCGCACGCCGGGTGCGGGCGGATCGTCGGCGGCGCGCGAGAACAGCGGCCGCGGCGAGCACAGCGCCGAGACCAGCTCGCGAACCGGCGAGCCGGCGGTGATCGAGCGCGGCGCGAGCGCGACGGCGAGCCGCGCCAGCTTCTGGGTCACCGTGTAGCCGACGCGGAACAGCCGCTCGAGGCCGACCGAGGACAGCGCGAGCCCGGCGCGCTCGATATCGCCGCGCGCCACCGTCTCGAGCCCGAGCGCGAGCGTCGCGGTCGCGTACAGCGCGCCGCGCTGGACGACCTCGGCGTGCCCGGGCCGCGCCCGCCCGGCGGCGAGCACCTTGTTGACCAGGACCATCAGCCCGGCCTCGATCTGCTCGGCGCGCTCGGCGTCGCGGATGCCGGCGAGCGCGCGGGCGAGGAACGAGCGGCCCAGCACCTGCTCGGCCACCACGACCGGCAG
>DATIPJ010001196.1:0-10033 GCA_035472155.1 Kofleriaceae bacterium | reverse complement strand
GGCAAGAAGCTGGTCTATGTCCGCACCCTCGTGTGGGAGAGCGACTGGACGTTCAAGGAGGGCCAGGTCTACCAGCGGACCTACGACCCGGCGACCCAGACGTTCGGGCCCGAGCAGGTGGTCGTCGCCGACGGCACCAACAACTACTACCCATCGTGGTCGCCCGACGGAAACTGGATCATGTTCACGCGCAGCTCCAGCGGCCTGGCGTACGACAACAACTTCGCCACGATCTGGGCAGTCAAGGCCGACGGCTCGCTGCCGCCGATCCAGCTCACCGCCGCCAACCAGGACTTCGGCCTCACCGACTCGTGGGCGCGCTGGGCGCCGTTCCAGCAGACCCTGGGCTCGCCCGAGGAGCCGGTGTTCTGGATCACGATGTCGTCGAAGCGCGACTTCGGCGTGCGGCTGCGCAACACCGGCCTCCCGCAGCGAGGCGCGACCGGAAGGCGCGCACAGCTGTGGATGGCGCCGTTCTTCCCCGGGCGCGCCGCGCAGGGCCTCGATCCGACGCTGCCTGCGTTCCGCCTGCCGTTCCAGAACCTCGAGAGCTCCAACCACATCACGCAGTGGACCGAGCGCGTGCTGCCCGCGCCGCCGGTGATCGAGTAGCCATCGAGTCGCGCGACTGGCTCGCACACGGGCGTCGTGCGAGGATCCCGTCGATGTTGCGCGTGATCTCGCTCCTCGCCGCCGCGGCTGCGATCGCCTGTGGCGGCTCGCCGCCGCCCGCCAAGCCCACCGGGCCCACCCCGGCGGCGGTCCCGATCGATGCCGGCCCCCGCGATGCCCCGCCGCTCGATCAGGATCTCGAGCGGCTCGTGCAGCGCTCGCTCGCGATGTACCGCGCGGTCGCCAAGGCGCTCGGCGATCCGCAGCGCCCGTGCAGCGCAGCGGCCGCGGACCTCGGCCAGCTGCGCGACGAGTACCGCGACGTCGTGACGGCGAACACCAAGGTGGTCCAGGACGGGCGCGCCAAGGAGCTCAAGGCCGCGCTCGCGCCGCACAACGAGGAGTTCGACGGCGCGGCCCAGGCGGTGCTGCAGTCGCCGATGATGTCGAAGTGCCACGGCGATCGCGCGTTCACCAAAGCGTTCGACGACCTGGTCGACGCGCCGCCGTGACGTCCTGACCTGCCTGACGGGCGATGACCGGCGACGCCACCACCAGCACACTGCTCGCGATCAAGGTGATCGGCGGGCTGATCGCACTCGTCGCGCTGGCGTACCTGGGCGGCCACCGCCGCGTGGTCCGGTTCCAGGAGCGGATCGGCCTCGGCGGGGTCATCACGGCGGGGTTCCCGTACGTCGCGCTCGGCCTGTTCGCCAGCTGGGCGCCGATCGACATCCTGAGCGCCGAGGTCATCGCGCGGCTGCGCCCGGTCCTGCACTTCGGCCTGGGTTGGCTCGGCTTCGCGATCGGCGCGCAGCTCGACATCCGCGTGCTCGACCGCGTGCCGCGCGGCACGGCGTACCTGATCCTCGTCGAGTCGCTCGCGCCGTTCGCGATCACGGCCGCGGGCTGCGGCGCGGTGATGCTGGCGTTCGGCCTGTCGTGGGCCAGCCCCGACGTCTGGCGCGACGTCATCGTCCTGGGCGCGGCGGCCGCGATGACCGCGCCGCGCAAGTTCCGCGGATTCGCCAACCAGGCCTGGCGCGAGGGCCGCGGCGTCGATGTCCTGCTCGCCCAGCTCGACGAGCTGGTCGGGGTGATCGGCCTTCTGTTCATCACGGCCTATTTTCGCGACGCGGCCCCGAGCGCATGGACCGTGCCGAGCACGGCATGGGTGTTCATCTCGCTCGGGCTCGGCGTCGCGATCGGCGTCCTGATCTTCGCGATGGTGCGCGTGCCGGTCTCGAACGCCGAGTTCCTCGCCGTCGTGCTCGGCGGCATCGCGTTCGCCTCGGGCCTGGCCGGCTACCTCTATCTCTCGCCGATCGTCGTGTGCTTCATCGCCGGCGTGATGGTCACCAACTTCCCCAACGACCAGCGCGAGAGCGTGTTCCGCATCCTGGGCCACCTCGAGCGCCCCGTGCAGCTGATGTTCCTCATCATCGCGGGCGCGGTCTGGCGGCCCGATGACTGGCGCGGCTGGGCGCTGGTGCCGCTGTTCGTCGCCGGGCGCATGGCCGGCAAGTACACCGGCGTGATCGCCTCCAAGACCGCGGTCGGCGCCGTCCTGCCCTCGGGCTTTGCCGACCGCCGCCAGCTGCTCGCCCCGATGTCCGGCCTGTCGATCGCGCTCGTCGTCAGCATCCCGGGCCTCTCGCAAGACGCTGGCCTGCCCTGGGTGATGACCGCCGTGATCGGCGGCGCGATCGTCACCGAGCTGCTCCTCCGCGAGACCGGCGAGCCGGTCGCCGCGCCCCTCTCTCCTCTTGGCACCGAGCCGAGCGCGCCGATCGACGAGCTCGAGGATCCCGGCTCCGGCGGCGTCGAGGGCCCGATCTACCGCGACGAATCCGGCCCGCAGCGCCTGCCGCCGCGCCCTTCCCCGCCGCGCCCTTCCCCGCCGAGGCCGCCCCGCCGGCGAGGCAAGCCGTGATCGCGATCCTGTTCCTGCTCGCGATCGGCGGCCTCATGCAGGCCGCGCGCAGCTTCGCACCCACCGCAGGCGCGAGCGGCACCGAGCTCGCCTTCGGCTTCCTCTTGCTCGCGGCGTACTTCGCCGCGCGCCTGGTGAGCCGGCTCGGCCTGCCCAAGCTCACCGGCTACCTGCTGGCCGGCGTCCTCGCCGGACCCTACGTCCTCGAGCTGGTCACCCGCGAGATGACCGACTCGCTGCGCGTCGTCAACAGCGTCGCGACCTGCATCCTCGGCCTCACCGCCGGCGCCGAGCTCAACCTGCGGCGCGTGCGGCCGGTCATGTCCACCCTGCGCGCGCTGATGATCCTTGGCGTGCTCGGCGTGATCGGCGTCCTGGCCGCCACCCTCTTCGCGATCCGCTCCATGCTGCCGATGTTCGACGGCCTCGACACCACCGCAGCGATCGCCGTCTGCGTCGTGGTCGGCGTCGCGCTCACCCCGCAGTCGCCCGCCGTCGTGATGGCCCTCCTGTCGGAGACCCGCGCCGACGGCCCGCTCAGCCAGCTCATGCTCGCCTCGGTCGTCGTCGCCGACCTCGTCGTCGTCCTCTGCTACGCGATCGCCGCCGCAGTCGCGAGCGCCGTGATCGGCAGCGGCGTCGATGTCCTCGACGTCGCCCTCTCCGTCAGCTGGGACCTCCTCGGCTCGGTCGTGTTCGGCGTCGCGATCGGCATCCTGATCGGCGCGTTCGTCCGCACCGTCCAGCGGGGCGCCTCGCTGTTCTCGCTCCTGATCTGCGTCGTCGTCGCCGAGATCGGCGGCCGCGTCCACCTCGATCCGCTGGTCGTCATGCTCGCCGCCGGCATCTGGCTCGAAAACTTCTCGCGCGCCAGCGCGGGCGCCCTCCTGCGCGGCTTCGAGAGCGCCCAGCTGCCGGTGTTCCTGGTCTGGTTTGCCCTCTCGGGCACGCGGCTCGACCTGGTCCAGCTCTCCCAGACGCTCGTGCCCATCATGATCCTGGCCGCTGCACGCGCGGGCTGGTTCTTCGTCTCCGGCCGCGCCGCCTGCGCCTTCGCCGCTGCCCCGCCCGCCGTCGCCCGCTGGAGCTGGGTGGGCCTGGTCCCGCAGGCCGGCCTCTCCCTCGCCCTGATCGTCGTCATCCAGAGCAACTTCCCGACCTTCGGCAAGGACGCCGGCGTCATGATCCTGAGCCTCCTCGGCGTCAACCTCCTCATCTCGCCGGTCCTCCTGCGCAGCGCCCTCGTCGGCAGCGGCGAAGCGGGCCAGAAGTCCGCCGCCGACTTCGCCGAGCATTAGCCCTCAAATCTCACTCAAGCTCTCGGGTCCTGCGTCGAGCAGGCCCTTTGCGTCAAGAAACTTGACACGCCGCTGCGCAGAGAAAATATCGAGGCATGGACCCTGCCGATCAAGACCCGCTCGAGATCACCGACCCTTTGCCGTGGGCGGAGATCTGCCTGCGGTATCCCGACCAATACGTCTGCCTGGTCGATATCGACCATCCCGAGCTTCGAAGCCCCGAGTTCAAGACGGCGCGAGTCGCCGGGGTTGGACCCACGCGCCGCGCTGCCTTCGACGCCAGCAGTCAGCTCGGCGCCAAATATCCGGGTCACGCAGTCAGGTTCACGGGTGTCTGCACAGAGCCGCTGATCCGGCCCTCGCTGGTCATCGATGACGAGATTCTCGCGTTCCTTCTCTCGTGAGCGTGAGCTCATCATCGTCGACGCGGAGATCTCCGGCCCCGTGGCTACGATAGCCGCAAGGCTCGTGCTGGACACCGGGGCAGCCGCGACCACGATTGTGCCGGACCTGATCCGGAGGATCGGGTACACTGAACGTGACAGCTTCAGGAAGGCCAGTGTTCACACCGCGGTCAGCCAGGAGAAAGGCTACTGGATTCGCGTGGCCGAGCTCACCGTGCTCGGCGTTACCACGCCCAACTTCGCGCTCGCGGTGTTCCCCCTCGGGCACCAAGACATCGACGGATTGATCGGAATGAACTTCCTCCGACACTTCAATTTCGAGATCCGCCCCGCCGAGCGTCGTATCCTCGTCGAGTTCATCAATCCGCCGCGGCAATGAGCGCGGGCCGCTCGCGTACGACGCGCGCCACCAAGTCAGCCCCGCGCGTGCGCGCCGTGTCAGATCGTCGCGCGTCGCGGGCGCGCGAATGGCAAGCTGCTTGATCGCGGTAGGCATGGAAACTGAAGCGAGGAGGTCCATGTGTATCTGTGACGAGGTGCCTCTGCTCGCGGCGATGGCGATCGAAGTGCCGTTCCTCCTGATCGGTGCGATGAGGTGGCGGAACCCCGTGCCGCGACCCGGTGTCGTGCTGGCCGCGCTCCTCGCCGCCACGGCGACCACGGTGGTCGCATCGACAATCACCATGGCGGTCGGCAGCGACGCACAGATGGTGATTCGCGCGGCTCGGACCCTCGCGCTCGCCGGCGCAGCGCTGGCCGTGCTCGTGCACGTCACTGCGCGCCGGCCGGGGCTACACGCCTCCGAGCTGCTCGCCACGGCGCGCGCGATGACGCGATGTCGGCCGTCCAAGATCAGGTCGTGTAGTCGGCGTTGATCGTCACGTAATCGTGGCTCAGGTCGCACGCGAGGTAGCGCGCGGCCGCGCGGCCGAGGCCGAGATCGATCGTCATCGTGTAGGCCGGTCGCCGCATCACGGAGACGACGTCCGCCGGGGCCCAGCCATCGATGCCGGCGCCGCGACGGACGACGGGCACGCCGCCGATCGCGAGGCCGATCCGGTCGGGCTTGAGGTCGACACCGGCGTTGCCGACGGCGCACAGGATCCGGCCCCAGTTGGGATCGGCGCCCGCGATCGCGGTCTTGACCAGCGGTGAGATCGCGATGCGCCGCGCCACCCGCTGGGCGTCGCCGGGCGAGCGCGCGCCGCGAACCTCGATCGTGACGACGTGGTGGACGCCTTCGCCGTCGGCGATCAGCAGGTGAGCGAGCTCGTCGAGGAGATCGGTCAGCGCGGCGCCGAGCGTGCGCAGGTGCCGGGGCGACAACACGGCCGCGCCGCCGGCCAGCACGGCCAGCGTGTCGTTGGTCGAGGTGTCGCCGTCGACGGCGATCGCGTTGAACGTGGGCTCGACCGCGGCGGCGACCAGCGAGCGCAGCGCGGGCGGCGGGATCGCGGCGTCGGTGACCACGAAGGTCAGCGTCGTCGCCATGTCGGGCGCGATCATGCCCGCGCCCTTGGTCGTGCCGACGAGGCGCACCGCGCGCCGCCCGAGCGTGACGTCGCGCGCCGCGAGCTTGGGTCGCTTGTCGGTGGTCATGATCGCCTCGGCGAATCGCTCGAAGCCGTCCGGCGCGAGTGCCGCCCTCGCCTCTCCGATCCCGCGCTCGATGCAATCCATCGCCAGGGGTCGGCCGATCACGCCGGTCGATGCAACCAGCGCGTGGCCGCCGCACGCCTCGCGACCGAGCGCCGCCATTCGCCGGGCATCGTCGAGGCCCTGCGGGCCTGTGCAAGCGTTGGCGTTGCCGCTGTTGACCACGACGCCGCGGACGCGCCCGCGGGTACGAGCGAGGATCGCGCGCGACAGCGCGACCGGTGCCGCGGCGACGCGGTTGCGGGTGAACACCGCCGCGGCGCTCGCCGCGTCATCGGCCGCGATCAGACCGAGGTCGAGCTGGCGATCGGCCTTGATGCCTGCATGCACACCGGCAAACCGGAACCCGGGACAAGCGAGCTTGCTCACGCGCGCGAGACTACTCGAAGAGAGCGCGCAAGCCGTCGCGATCGTTGCCATGTTTTGTCACGCAGGGCCGGCGAACCACCACGGCCCCGACGGCGCGCGCTCTCCTGTTTCACTCCGACGACAGCTCGGCCTTCACGCGCTGCAGCTCGACGATCTCCTTGTCGGGGAGCTTGGGGTACTCGAGGTGCAGCTGCTTGAGCGTGGCGACGAGGATCTCGGCGATCGCGCGCCGCATGTAGCTCTTGGAGTCGGCGGGGATCGCATACCAGGGAGCGTAGGGCTTGCTCGTCGAGGCGAGCGCGTCCTGGTACGCGTCCATGTACTTGTCCCACTTCTTGCTCTCGGCCATGTCGGTGGAGTTGAACTTCCAGAAGTGGTCCGGGTCGGTGACGCGCTCGAGGAAGCGCTTGTGCTGCTCCTTCTGCGACACGTTGAGAAAAAATTTGAGAATGACGCAGCCATTGCGCGCCCAGTGCTTCTCGGCCGCGACGATCGAGTCGTAGCGCTCCTTCCACAGGTCATCGAGGTCGTCGGGGCGGCGCGGCAGGCGCTGGCCGTCGAGAAAGGCCGGGTTAACGCGCACGACCAGGACTTCTTCGTAGTGGCTGCGGTTCCAGATCCCGATCCGCCCGCGCTCGGGGAGCGCGCGGGTGACGCGCCAGAGAAAGTCGTGGTCGAGCTCCTGGGCGTTGGGCGACTTGAACGAATACACCTGACAACCCTGCGGATTGATTCCTGTCATCACCGCGCGGATGGTGCCGTCCTTGCCCGCGGCATCCATCGCCTGGAACACCATCAGCACGCTGTAGCGGTGCTGGGCGTAGAGCTTCTCCTGCAGCTTGGACAGCTTCTCGATCGCGTGCTCGAGCGCGGGGACGTTGTCTTCCTTGCCCGGATTGTCGTCGGGATCTGTCTGGAGTTTTCGCAGCTTGAAGTCGCCGTCGAACGGCACCAGGTACGGGCTCTCCACCGGCTCGAACAAGATCGGATGGGCCATGAGGTCACACCATAGCGCGCGCCTCTGTGACAACTTGGATAGAAACCAACGAATTCACGATGACACCGCGGTAATCCGGAAGTGCCATTGTATGGTCGCGACCGTATGGCCACGACGACCGGACCCAAGCCTGCACTTCCCTACCCCGAGCAGGACAAGCTCGGACCGCTCGGCATCAAGACCTCGGCGATCCACGATGCGGCCGCGCTGCGCAATGCGCTGCTGCGCGCATTCGAGGCCGCGGCCCAGGAGGCCAAGGACGCCGTGGGCGCGGTCGACAACAGCGCCGCGTCGGCGGTGCACGACTCGCGCAAGGCGCTGCGGCGCGCGCGCGCGATCCTCGGTCTCATGGCCGGTGCGCTGCCCAAGAGCGAGCGCCGCGCGGTCACGGCCGCGCTCCAGGAGGCCCGGCGCGCGCTGTCGACGGTGCGCGATCACGCGGTCGCGCCCGAGACGCTCGGGCAGCTGACGCTCGACGAGGCCGATCGCGCGGCGGCCAACCGCGTGCTCGGCAACGCCACCGAAGCGATGCCCGCGACCGGCGAGGTCAAGCAGCTGCTCGCCGAGAGCGCGGCCCGCGCCGCGGCCCAGGCCGAGGCGCTGCAGGCGGCGCTGCCCCACGAGGTCGACTGGGACATCGTGGCCGACGGCATCCGCACCACGTACGCAGAGGCCCGCCGGGCGAGCGGCGCCGCCAAGCGCTCGAAGGCGTGGTTCCACACCTGGCGCCGCCGCAGCAAGGAGCTGGTCTATCAGCTCGAGCTGGTCGCCGGCCATGCCGGCCCGCGCGTCACCGCGATTCACAGCGAGCTCGCCGGCGTGACCGACATGCTCAGCCCCGCGGTCGATCTCATCATGGTGCGCGACTTCATCTCCACGTTCGCCCAGGGGATCGCGGCCGACGACGTCGACCACCTGCGCGACTCGATCGACGGCCATCTCGACGATCTGATGAAGTCGGCCCGCAAGGCCGCGCGCGACGCATTCCACCTGAAGCCGAAAAAGCTCGAAAAACGCGTCTCGAAATCCGTGCATCGCGATCTTGCGCCGCCCGACGAGGGAAATGGCACGAGCGACCTTCACGAGTAAGAACGCTCTCGCACGCAGTTGTGACCTCGCCCACGCAATCCACTATGGGCTCGTCGCAGGAGCTTGTTACCCTGGTTCCATGGGAGAGGGAGAACAGCGTCGGTCCAAGCGAACCGCGCGCTATGACACCCGCGAGCTCGCGGTGCTGTCGAAGAAGCAAACCCCGACGGAGGCCGACTGGGACGAGAAGATCGCCGCCGGCAGCCAGAAGCTGCCGATCGCGATCGCGATCTCGCCGCGCACGACCACCGTCGACGACCCGCTGACCACGCGGATCCTGGCGGAGGTCGCGCGGCGCACCACCATCGAGGTCTCGCCCGACCAGATCGACCAGATCGACGAGGCCGCCGGACCGCCCGCCGAGGGTACGGCCGACGTCGGGATCGACGATCTGGGCGACGCCCCGGCTGACGATCCAACCTAACGGACGGGGCGCCCGGGCCACGTCGCAGGCACATCCGTGTGCTAGCGTGCGCCCCCATGTCGAAGGTCCTCATCATCGGTGCGGGAGGCGTCGGTGGCGTCGTCGCGCACAAGTGCGCGATGGATCGCCAGACGTTCAGCGACGTCATGCTGGCGAGCCGCCGGATCGCGAGCTGCGACAAGCTCGCCGCCGAGATCCAGCACATGCACGGCCGCGCGATCCGCACCGCGCAGGTCGACGCCGATGACGTCGCCGCGACCACGCGGCTGATCGCCGAGTACCGGCCCGCTGTGGTCATCAACGTCGCGCTGCCCTTCCAGGACCTCCACATCATGGAGGCGTGCCTCGCCGCCGGTGTCGACTACCTCGACACCGCGAACTACGAGCCGCCCGATGTCGCCAAGTTCGAATACAAGTGGCAGTGGGCGTTTCGCGATCGATTCGCCAAGGCCGGCCGGATGGCGGTGCTCGGCTCGGGCTTCGATCCGGGCGTGACCAACGTGTTCTGCGCCCACGTGCAGAAGCACCTGCTCGACGAGATCCACACCATCGACATCGTCGACTGCAACGGCGGCTCGCACGGCAAGGCGTTCGCGACCAACTTCAACCCGGAGATCAACATCCGCGAGATCACGGCGCGCGGCCGCTACTGGGAGGCCGGCGAGTGGAAGGAGACCGACCCGCTCAGCGTGTCGAAGATCTTCGACTACCCGGGAGTCGGCGAGCGCAAGAGCTTCCTGCTCTACCACGAGGAGCTCGAGTCGCTCGTGCAGAACATCAAGGGCCTGCGCCGCATCCGATTCTGGATGACGTTCGGCGAGGCCTACCTCAAGCACCTCGAGGTGCTACAGAACGTCGGCATGACGCGGATCGATGAGGTCGAGTTCGAGGGCAAGAAGATCGTCCCGATCAAGTTCCTGCGCGCGCTCCTGCCCGATCCGGCGTCGCTCGCCGCCGGCTATACCGGCAAGACGTCGATCGGCTGCTTGTGCGAAGGCGTCAAGGACGGCAAGCCGAAGCGCTACTTCATCTACAACATCTGCGACCACGCCGAGACCTATCGCGAGGTCCGCGCGCAGGCGGTGTCGTACACCACGGGCGTGCCGGCGGTCACCGGCGCGGCCATGATGGTGACCGGCGCGTGGCGCGCACCCGGCGTGTTCAACATGGAGCAGCTCGATCCTGATCCGTTCCTCGACGACGTCGCGAAGCGCGGTCTGCCGTGGCACGTCGAGGAGCGGTAGCGGCATG
>DATIPJ010001195.1:0-5516 GCA_035472155.1 Kofleriaceae bacterium | reverse complement strand
CTGTTCGCCGCCGTCGCGCCGCACTATGACATGATCGAGCTCGCGCTGCGGCCCGACCGCGAGCGCACCGAACAGTCCCTCACACTGAGCGTGATGCCCTCGGTGGCGTCGAGCTGGCTCATGCCGCGACTTGCCGAGTTTGTCTCTCTCAATCCCGAGATCGACCTCAGCGTGCAGTCGAGCGTCGAGCTGGTCGACTTCGACCGCGAGGACGTCGACGCCGCGATGCGCTTCGGTCCCGGCAGCTGGCCCGGGCTGCGCGCCGACCTGCTGTTCGACGAGTGGCTGCTACCGGTCGCGAGCCCGGCCTTGCTCGCGCGGTTCCCCGATCACAAGCGCGGCGAGCTGTCCGCGCTGCCGCTCCTGCGCGATCCGAGCGACCGCTGGCGCGATTGGTTCACGCAGTTCGGCGGCGCGCCGCCGCGGCGCTACGTCGCCAGCTTCAACGACACCGACACGCTCCAGCGCGCGGCCGTCGAGGGCATGGGCGTCGCGCTCGGCCGCATGACCATGGCCCAGCCGCTGATCGACCACGGCCGCCTGGTCGCGCTGTCCTCGCAGCGCATGCGCGCCGACTACGCGCACTACCTGGTCTACCCGCCGCGCTCCGAGCGCCATCCCGCGCTGGCCGCATTCCGCGCGTGGCTGCTCGACGCCGCCGCGGCCTACGCCCGCGAGAGCGCGCGCAACAAGAAGCCGCCGGCCCGTCGAGCGCGCGCCCGCAAACGAGCGCGCTGACCCGCACCCGCGCCGCTCGGCGAGCCGCTGCCCACAGCTCAGCGCGCGCGCATGCCGACTGCATGGAGCAGCGCGGCCGGCTCGTAGACCGCGCCGCGGCAGACCACTGCGTCGGTCTTGCGGATCGTCGCGATGTCGGTCGTCGGGTCGCCATCGATCAGGACCAGGTCCGCGCGCTTGCCGACGGCGATCGAGCCGGCCTCGCGGTCGACGCGCATGACCCTGGCGGCGCCGAGGGTCGCGAGCGCGAGCACCTCGGGCGCGGGGATGCCGGCCTGGACGTAGAGCTCGAGCTCGTGCTGCAAGGTCAAGCCGGCGATGCCATCGGTTCCTGCGACGATCGGGATCTTGCGATCCCACGCGAGCTTCACGAACCGCAGCAGCGCCGCGTACGACGCGCGGAACTGGGCGCGCTTGCCGTCGGGCGCAGGCAGGCCGCCGCCTCGGTTGCCGCGCTCGACCTGGGCGGGCAGGCGGCCGGCGTACGGCGCGACGATCGGATCGAGCTCGCCGGGGTCAGACGTGAACATCGCGTGGAACGTGGCGAGGGTCGGATCGAGCACCGTCTTCTTCGCCACGAGCAGCTCGAGAAACCGCTGGACCTCGGGGCCGGCAAGATCGAGGTCGGCCCCGCGCTCGGCGACGCGTGTGAAGCGGAGCGGCGTGCGCGTATCGTCCTCGGGGCCGGCGAGGAACTGCAGGAACAGGAAGTTGACGTGCTGGATCTCGTCGTAGCCGGCCTCGACCGCCTGTGAGGCCTTCATGCCGAACGGGATATGGCCGCTGACCCGCAGCCCGCGCGCATGCGCCGCCTCGGCGACCACCGGCACGAGCTCGGGCTTGAGGGAGCTGTACATCTTGATCTGCGCGTAGCCCGCGTCGGCGAACCGCGCCACCGCGGCCTTGGCTTCCTCGGGCGTGCCCGCGAGCACGCCCGTCGGCGCGGCGAGCGGCCCCGGCCCGTCGATCAGGCCGGCGCGCATGACCCGCGGACCGATCTCGGTGCCCGCATCGAACCGTGCGCTGCGCGCCTTGAGCTCCTCGATGTCGTTGCCGAGGTCGCGCACCGTCGTGACACCGGCCGCGAGGTGCAGGAGGCCGTCGACGCCGCCGATGTGGACGTGCATGTCCCACAGGCCGGGCAGCAACGTGCGCCCGCGGGCGTCGATCACGCGCGCGCCGGCCGGCACCGGCGTCGAGGGCCCGCCGACCGCGGTGATGCGATCGCCGACGACGACCACCGTGGCATCCGGGACCACCGTTCGCCGCTCGCTGTCGAACAGCCGCGCATGCGTGATCGCCAGCCCCGCGGCGGGCGGCCGCTGCGCCAGCTGACCGGCCAGCCTGGCCGCGCGCGCCGCATTCCACGCCTGGTCGTCGGCAACCAGCATGGGGATCACCGACTCGGCACCGACGGGCACCATCGACGACCACGCCGACACGAAGCCGAACAGCTCGCCGCGCTCGTCGTACCAGTTGAGGCCCGGGTCGAAGCCGAAGCCGGCGACCGCGAGCCGCCGCAGCCGTCGCTTCACGCCCCCGATCTCGGCCTCGCGCGTCGTGTCGTCCTCGATCCATGCCTCGCCCGCCGGCAGCAGCTTGACGCGATGATCCTTGGCGCTCAGCAGCGCCCGGGCGAGCGGGGCATTGGTCGTGAGCGCGTCCTGCTGCGGGATGTACCAGCCCGAGCCGGCCGGTGCCTGTCCGTGCTCACCGCTCGACTGCCACGCCACTGCCCCGGCGGTCCCATCGAGCCTCTCGTCGACCGGCGCCTTCAGATAATCATGGCCCGTGGTGCGAAACGACCGCGGCGCTCCGGCGTCGTCGAGCACCAGCGTGGAGCGAATATCCGGCCCGCGGCCGCGGTCATTGAACGTGAAGTGCCCCACGCGACGGCCGTCGGCCTCGATCGTCACCTCGGCCTCGCCCGAAGGGCGCCCGACCGTGAGGAACGAGTAGCGAATCGTCTCGGGCCCATTGCGCGGCGCGCGCGAAGCAGCCGGGGTTCCGCAGGCGATCGCAATCAACGAGGCAAACCCGATCCAGCGCATGAGCGGGACCGTTGCACGAGCCTGTCCGACGCACAACGGCGACGGGCCGCGACAGCGCCGCGACACAAGCGCGTGCTGCGCGAGCTCGCCGACGACCAGACCATCCCCACAGCTTGGCGACCCGCGGGAGGTTGATCGCGAAGCACGCGAGTGCCGAACGCATCTCGTACTCGACCACAGAGGTGCTGACCTGTTCACGCAGCCTCCGCGGAGTCAGGCGAGATCCATCGACGTACTCGTCCCTCGCGACCAGCTACCCGCGCTTCAACCGATCAGAACCTCTGTGGACGAGCACGAGTCCGGCTCCTGCTTGGCCCGAATCAAAGAGCGTCTCATTGAATCGTTCAGCTTGCTTCGGGGACCTCGCCAAGCATCGACACTGATATTCGGTTCGACGCTTTGCCGAACACGCCCGCACGTTGATCGTCGCGATCGCGCGGGCCTGGTGCGAGCTGCCATTCCGGCTCGTCGGCTCAGTTGACTGGTTCGCGCTTCTTCGCGGGCGGCGGCGACGGCGGCGGTGGCTTGGCGGCGACCGGCTCGTCGGGCTCGGGCGGGGCCGGCGGCGCGGGCTCGCACACGATGTCGATCTCGCCCTTCTTGAGCTCGACCCGCGCGGTGCCGCCATCCGAGAGCTTGCCGAAGAGGATCTCGTTGGCGAGCGGCGCCTTGAGCGTCGTCTGGATCAGGCGCGACATCGGACGCGCTCCCATCGCCTTGTCGTAGCCGTTCTCGACGAACCAATCGACGGCCGCCGGGCTGATCTCGAGCGACACGTGCTTCTCGGCGAGCTGGCCATCGAGCTCGTCGAGGAACTTGCGCGCGACCTTGCGGATCACCTCGACCGGCAGCGCGTCGAACATCACCGTGGCGTCGAGCCGGTTGCGGAACTCGGGCGTGAACACCCGCTCGAGCGCCTTCTTGCCGTCTTTATTGTCGGCGATCGAGTCGCCGAAGCCGATCTTGCCCAGCGCCATCTCGCGGCTGCCCGCGTTGCTGCTCATGATGAGGATGACGTTGCGGAAGTCGCTCTTGCGCCCGTTGTTGTCGGTCAGGGTGGCGTGGTCCATGACCTGGAGCAGGATGTTGTAGATGTCGGGGTGCGCCTTCTCGATCTCGTCGAGCAGGACGACCGAGTACGGATGCTTGTTGATCGCGTCGGTCAGCTGCCCGCCCTGGTCGAAGCCGACGTAGCCCGGAGGCGCGCCGATCAGGCGCGACACCGTTTGCTTCTCCATGTACTCGGACATGTCGAACCGGATGAACTCGACGCCGAGCACCGCCGCGAGCTGCTTGGCGAGCTCGGTCTTGCCGACACCCGTGGGCCCCGCGAACAGGAAGTTGCCGGTCGGTTTGTTGGGGTTGCCCAGGCCCGCGCGCGACAGCTTGATCACCGTCGCGAGCTGGTCGATCGCCTTGTCCTGGCCGAAGATGAGGCGCTTGAGATCGACATCGATCTCCGCGAGCTTCTTCTTGTCCTGGGTCGACACCGAGCGCGTCGGGATGCGCGCCATCTTGGCGACGATCTCCTCGATCTGCGCGGGGCGGATCAGGTCAGGCCGCAGCTCGTCGGGCATCAGCCGCGCCCGTGCGCCCGCTTCATCGAGCACGTCGATCGCCTTGTCGGGCAGGTGCGAGTCGCTGATGTGGCGCGCCGACAGCTCGACCGCGGCCTCGACCGCCGCGTCGGTGTACTTGACGTTGTGGTGGTCCTCGTAGCGCGACCGCAAGCCCTTCAGGATCTCGATCGCCTCGGGCACCGAAGGCTCGCCGATGTCGATCCGCTGGAAGCGGCGCGATAGCGCGCGATCGCGCTCGAATGCCTGGCGATAGTCCTTGAACGTCGTCGAGCCGATGCACTTGAGCTCGCCGTTGGACAGCGGCGGCTTCAAGATGTTCGCCGCGTCCATCGTGCCGCCGCTGGTCGCGCCCGCGCCGATGATGTTGTGGATCTCGTCGATGAACAGGATCGCCTTGGGATCGCCGATCAGGACCTTCATCACGGCCTTGAGGCGCTCCTCGAAGTCGCCGCGGTAGCGCGTGCCGGCGAGCACCGCCGTCATGTCGAGCGCGTAGACCCGCGCCTCGAGCAGCGGCTTGGGCACCTTGCCCTCGATGATGCGCAGCGCGAGCCCCTCGGCGAGCGCGGTCTTGCCCACGCCGGGCTCGCAGATCAGGAGCGGGTTGTTCTTGCGGCGGCGCGACAGCACCTGGATCATGCGCTCGAGCTCGTCGGCGCGGCCGATCAGCGGATCGATCTTGCCCTCGCGCGCGCGCTGGGTGAGGTCCTGGCAAAAGCTCTCGAGCGGGTTGGAGACCTTCTGGTCCTCCGAGCCATCGTCCTCGACGCCGGTCGGCCGGCGCACCACCGGCCCGCCCGACTCGATCTTCGACACCCCGTGCGAGATGTAGTTGATGACGTCGAACCGCGACACGCCCTGCTTCTCGAGCAGGTACACCGCGTGCGAGTCGCGCTCGCGGAACATCGAGGCGATCACGTTTCCGGTCGTCATCTGCTGGCGGCCCGCCGCCTGCACGTGCATCGCCGCGCGCTGCAGCACGCGCTGGAACGCGAGCGTCTGGTCGGGGCCGGACTCCTCGCCCTCGGGCAGCTCCTCGACCTGTTCCTCGAGGAAACGCTCGAGCTCGCCGCGCAGCTTCTCGACGTCGCCGCCGCACTTGACGACGATGTCGACGCCGCTCGGGTCATCGAGGATCGACAGCAGC
>DATIPJ010001194.1:0-15333 GCA_035472155.1 Kofleriaceae bacterium | reverse complement strand
CGAATGCGAATGCGAATGCGAAAGGCAAAGGCGACGCCCAGTCGCGTGCGTGCGGGCGTGCGTGCGTGCGGGCGGGCGGGCGGGCGTGCGGGCGTGCGTGCGTGCGTGCGTGCGGGCGTGCGGGCGTGCGGGCGGGCGGGCGTGCGGGCGGGCGGGCGTGCGTGCGTGCGTGGCTCGAGTTGCATTGCTGGCCTTCTTCTTCCCTACCCAACCGAAAATCTCCGAACAGTAGTCGGGCCTGTGCGTCGCTGTGGACAGGCGCGCGCTTTGGCTGCGTGGGCGCCGTGCGCGCGGCTGTCCAAGGCTGAGGAAAACCACCGCCCCGCGGCTCGCGGTCCCGCCACCGTGCACGTGGTTATCCTCAGCCGGCAGCGTCCACAGGCCGCCACGCGCGTGCACATTGCGCGCGTTCTGGACTACGCACGAGCGCGGGGCTTCGCATCGAGATCGGAAGCAGGGTTGCGCTGAGCCGCCGCGAGGGGCTCGATTCGTACGAGCGAGCGCTAGGCTTGGCCGCCGCGCAGGACCTTGAGCGACGAACGCACGCGGGCGCGCTCGGCCGGCACCAGCACGGCGCGCAGCAGGGGCGAGCCGGGGCATGTCCGCAGGCCGGACTCACAGGTCGCGACCGCGGCATCGTGCAGGCCGAGGGCCTCGAGGATCACGGCCTTCTCGTAGTAGAGGTCTTCGAGCATCCAGTGGTCGTCGTCGGTGACCGCACGGAACGCGGCCTCGATCGCGCGCAGCGCCTCACGGTGGCGGCCCAGATCGCCCAGCACCGCGCCTCGCCAGTACAGGCACTCGGCGCGCTCGGGCGCACGGTGCTGGGCCATCTCCACCGCGGCCAGGGCGGCGATGTCATCGCCGGTGGCCGAGGCGACCTGGCACTTGACCAGCCAGCCATCGACCGAGTTGGGGCACAGGGTCAGCGCCTGGTTGACCGCCGTGTGCGCCTCGTGCAGCAACGCGTCGTCGGCCTCGCCCAGCAACTCGCGCGCGCGATCGAGCAGACGCTCGAACTCGGAATCAAACTGGGCGCGCACGCGTTGGACACTAACACGGCGATCGCGACCGGGCTAACCGGAGCCCGATCGCCATGTCGCACCCGTGCTCGCAGACCTGATGCCGCGGCTCCTCGATCGATCTCGCGATCTCGTAGCGACGCGTACCGATCAGCCGAGGAACGCCGACAGGAACGGCGAGCGGCGCTGGCCGAGCAGCTCGTCGATCATGCGCTGGATCTGGGTCCGGATCTGATCGGCGAGCCGATTGACCAGCAGCCGATCCTCGGCGGCCGACGGCGCGTGCGCAGCGCCGAGGTCGATCGGCGCGCCGAACGCGACGTACCACTTGCTCGGCAGCGGCAGCAGGCCGGCGGGCCCGAGCCACGGGAACGTGGGCGTCACCGGGATCCACGGGATGCCGATGTTCTTGGCGAACCACGTCACCTTGCCGAGCATCGGCGCGGCCTCTTCGGCGCCGACCACCGCGACCGGAATGATCGGTGCGCCGGTCCGGAGCGCGAGCTTGACGAAGCCGCCGCGGCCGAAGCGCTGCAGGCGGTAGCGGTCCTTCCACAGCTTGCCCATGCCCTTCTCGCCCTCGGGGAACACCGCGACGAGCTCGTCGTTCTTGAGCAGGCGCTCGGCGTTCTCGGGATCGGCGCGCACGCCGCCGATGCGGTTCATGATCGGCCCGAGGAAGGGCAGGTGGAAGACGGTGTCCTCGACGAGCGGGCGCACGTCGCGCCGCGAGGGGTGATCGCGCCGCACCGCGTGCATGACCATCGCGCTGTCGTAGGGCAGGGTGCCGGCGTGGTTGGCGACCAGCAGCGCGCGGCCCTTGAGGGGGATGTGCTCGAGGCCGGTGGTTTCCACGCGGAACCACCGCGAGTACAGGAACTCGAACAGCCACTCCCAGCGCGCGGTCGCGAGCGGATCGCGCCCGAAATCGTCGACGACGTCGCTGCGGCCCCACATCGCCAGCGATCGCCAGCGCCGCCACACGCCCTCGAGCGGCAGCCGGCGGCGCAGGTCGATCGGGAACACCGGCGTACGCTGCTGCTCGAGCCGGCGCTCGAGCTCGCGCAGCTCGGCGGCGCGCTCGTTCGCCGGCTCGGTCACGTGCGCGGCTGCGAGCTCGGGCGGGATGACCGCCTCCTCGCCGAGGAAGACATCGTCGCCCAGAAAGCCGAGGTCGCGATCGGGCCAGCCCGAGGCATCGGGTACCCGCGGGTCGGCTTCGCCGTACCATTCGTCGTCGCCGCCGTTGGGAGGATCGCTGTCGTCGGTCATGTCGTCATGCCTGCGCCGTGGCGACATCGGTCGCGCCACCCTCGGGCTCGATCCCGAGGAAGTCGAGGATCGTACGCTTGATCGAGAGCCGCGGCGCGAACCCGATCTCGCGGCGCGCGCGGGCGCCATCGGCGACGCACAGATAGAGCAGGAAATCGAGGAAGCTCGGCGGCGATCCGACCAGCTGCGTCGTCCACAGCACCTTGGTCAGCTGACGCGCGACCAGCTGTGGCATCGGCAGCGGCACGCGCCCGAGCAGCGCGAGCACCGTGGTGTAGGGCAGTACGCCCTTGCCCACGATGTTGAATGGGCCCACCGCGTGCGACTCGACCGCCTTGAGCAGCGCGAACGCGGCATCCTGCTCGTGGACGAACTGCATCAGCGGATCGTGGCCCATCATCACGGGCGCCAGCGGCCGCGAGAAGAACCGCGTGTACATGTTCGAGACCGTCGGCCCGAGGATCGGCGCGAACCGCAGGACACAGACCTCGACGCCTGGGTGCTCCTTGGCGAAGCGCTGGACCTGGCGCTCGGCGCGGACCTTGTCGTTGACGAACCGCGAGTCGCGGTGGCCGCGCAGCTCGGCGTCCTCGGTCAAGAAGTTGGGGTTCTTGGGATGCGCGCCGTAGACCAGCGTGGTCGAGATCACGACCAGCCGGCGCGGCTCGACCCCGGCGCATGCGTTGAGCACGTGCATCGTGCCCACATCCTCGAGCTCGTGCGCCCACTCCGACGCGTGGGTCGGATGCGACAGGAACGCGCCGTGGACGAACGTGTCGATCGAGTGGCGCTGGAGCAGGGTCGCCAGCTCGCCGTCGATCGTGGGCTGCGTCAGGTCGATCTTGACGAACTCGGTCTTGCCGCCCGGGGCGAGCGCGGGCGGGCGGATATCGAGCGCCAGCACCCGTGAGAATCTGGGATCCTCTTCCAGCCGGCGCAGCAGCTCGCCACCCAGGAAGGTGCACGCACCTGTGACCGCGACGACGCGGCCGGTGGGTGAGCGAGTCATGCGCGCCTTATAGCGCACACCCGGGGGCGCTGCCCCGGGGGCCACCCGGGATTTTCGGACCGGGGCGGCGCGGACAGGGACGATCAGAGTGCCGTGTTAGCGATCGGTCGTGGAATCGACGATCGCCGTCCTTGCGCCGCACGTGATCGACCAGATCGCGGCCGGCGAGGTGATCGAGCGGCCCGCATCGGTGGTCAAGGAGCTGGTCGACAACGCGATCGACGCGGGTGCCCAGGCCATCTCGGTCGAGGTCGCCGGCGGAGGGCGCACGCTGGTGCGCGTGTCCGACGACGGCTGCGGCATGGCCGCCAAGGATGCGGTGCTCGCGCTCGAGCGCCACGCCACGTCGAAGCTGCGCCAGCTCGATGATCTATGGGAGCTCGGGACCCTGGGCTTTCGCGGTGAGGCGCTGCCCTCGATCGCCAGCGTGTCGCGGATGACGCTGACCACCAGGCGCACGAGCGACGACGCCGCGACCCGGATCGCGATCGACGCGGGGCGCCTGGACTCGGTGAGCGAGGCCGGCGCGCCGGTCGGCACCACGATCGAGGTGGCCGACCTCCTCTACAACGTCCCCGCGCGCCTCAAGTTCCTCAAGGGCGACGCGACCGAGGCCTCGCACATCACCGAGCTGATCGCCAAGATCGCGATGGCCTACCCGCGGCTCCACCTGCGGCTGCGCCACAACGGGCGCACCGCGCTCGACGTGCCGCCCGACCGCGACGGCTTCGCGCGCGCGCAGGCGCTGCTCGGGCCGCGGATCGCCGCGCGCCTGGTCCCCGTCAGCGGTGAGGAGTCCGGCGTGCGCGTCACGGCGTACCTCGGCGCGCCCGAGCTCGCGCAGACCACCGCGCGGGGTGTACAGCTCTTCGTCGGGCGGCGCCCGGTTCGAGACCGCGGCCTGCTCCACGCGCTCGCCATGGGCTACGGCGAGCTCGTGCCCCGCGGCCGCTACCCGATCGCCGTCGTGCTCGTCGATGTCCCCGCGGGCGCAGTCGACGTCAACGTCCACCCGCAGAAGCTCGAGGTCCGGTTCTCTGACGCGGCGGTCGTCGCGGCCGCCGTGCGCCACGTCATCCAGGCCGGCGTTCACGCGGCGCGCTGGCGCGAGGAGGCAGGCGGCGCGGGCCCGGTGCAGATGATCGCCAGCGTGGCGGCGCCGACCTTGCCGTTCGACGGCCGCGCGGCCACCCGACTCGCCGAGCGCCACGTCGCCGAGATGCGCTCGCGCCAGGTCTCGCTCGGCTTCGCGTCGTCGTTCGATACCGGGCTGGATCATCCGCGTGACGCCGGCCCGCCCCGCCGCGTTCACGCGCCCTCGCCCCAGGGAGCCCTCGGGCTTGCGCCGAGCGACCTGGGCTTGGTCGCGCAACTCCGCTCGAGCGCGGCATCCGCGGGCCCGGCGTCCGCGGGCTCGGCGTCCGCGGGCCTGGCATCCGCGGGCTCGACGGAGACCCGTCCTACGACACCCGGCTCGAGCATATCGCCGCGCGACTGGGCACGCGCGCTGCGCGAGCAGACGCAGGCATCGCGCGCGGCCGAGCCCGCTGCGGTCTACGAGGTGGCGCAGCCCTCGACGCGCGATCCGGGCCCGCATCCGCTCGCGCTGGCGAGCGAGGTCCTGGATCGCGGATCGCCCACCGCCAACGACGCATACGACATCCTCGCCGGTCGCGAGCTGGCTCCCGCGGGCCACCCGCCGACCGCACGACGGCTCGACGATGCGCACGGCGTCGTCGCCGCGCATGAACCGGGCGACGACCGCATCGCGCGCGGCGCGGAGCCATTCGACTCTCCCGGCGAGCACGACCCGCTGGCCAGCGGCACACGCCCCGTGCCGGTGCCGCGCTTCTTCGCCCAGCTCCGCTATCTGGGCCAGCTCGACCTGACCTACCTGGTCTGCGAGGGCGATGGCGAGCTCGTGCTGATCGATCAGCACGCGGCGCACGAGCGCGTCGAGCTGGCGCGGCTGCGCGATCGCCATGCGAGCGGCGGCGGCGATGGCCGCGTCGCCGTCCAGAACATGCTGTTCCCGGTGACGCTCGACGCGACGCCGGCGCAGCTCGAGCTGGTGACCCGCGTCGGTGGGCTGCTATCCCAGGTCGGGTTCGAGGTCGAGCCGTTCGGCAAGGCGACCCTCGCCGTCAAGGCGGTCCCCGCGGGCATCCGCCACGGCGATCCGGCGCAGCTGCTGCGCGCGCTGCTCCACGAGTGGGCGACTTCGGGCGCTCCGAGCGAAGCCGAGCGGCTCGATGCGCTGCTCGGCGAGATCGCTTGCCACTCCGTCGTGCGCGCCGGCGATCGGCTGACGCCGAGCGAGGCCGACACCCTGCTGCGCTCGCTCGATGGCGTCGACCTCTCGCTGCCCGCGCCGCACGGGCGCGCGGTCCTGCTGCGCCTCCCGCTCGCCGAGATCGGCCGCCGGTTCGGCCGCTAACGACCGGCCGCCCCACCTGCGTGAGCTGGGCCGAGGAGCATCAAGGTCCGGCTCGTGTCTCGCTGTCACGTGTCTCGCTGTGGCGTCCCCGGCGCGCGAGAGACAGTGGCGACAGGCGCCGAAGAACTGCACTACACTTGCGGACGGTGCTTCCCCGACTCGTGGTGATCGTCGGCCCGACAGGAGCGGGGAAGACGCGGCTGGCGATGTACCTGGCGGAGCGCGTCGGGGGCGAGGTGGTCTCCGCGGATTCGCAGCAGGTCTATGCGGGCATGGACATCGGGACCGGGAAGGTCTCGCCGGAGGAGCGCGCGCGGGTGCCGCACCACGTGATCGACGTGGTGAGCCCGGACCAGGAGATGACGGCGCAGCGGTTCGTCGAGCTCGCCGACCGCGCCATCGCCGATGTCGTCGCGCGCGGGAAGGCCGTGATCGTCTGCGGCGGCACCGGGCTCTACGTGCGCGCGCTGCTGCTCGGGCTGTTCGAAGGACCACCGGCCTCGCCCGAGGTGCGCGCGGAGCTGACGGAGCTGGCGCGCCGCGATGGAACGGGCGCGCTGCACGCCGAGCTCGTGCGCATCGATCCCGGCGCTGCGGCGAAGATCGACCGCAACGACGAGAAGCGGATGATCCGGGCGCTCGAGGTGTACCGGCTGACCGGCGAGACGATGAGCGCACACCAGGCCAAGCACGACCACAAGTCGGCACCGTGGCGCTATGCGGCGCGGCTCGTCGGGCTGTCGCCCGAGCGCGACGCGCTGTACCAGGCGATCGATCAGCGCGTCGATGCGATGATCGCGGCGGGGCTCGAGAGCGAGATCGCGGCGCTGCGCGCGCGGGGGTTCGTGCCGCCGCTGCGCTCGCAGCAGGCGATCGGCTATGCGGAGCTGCACGATGCGGCAGATGGCCGCGTGGCACGGGACCGTGCGATCGAGCTGATCAAAAGAAATTCGCGCCATTACGCACGGCGTCAGCTGTCATGGTATCGCGCGGATCGCACGATCCAGTGGCACGCCGACCCCGCCGCCGTTGACCTAGCCGACCTGGAGCGGTACCTAGCAGGGCTCTAGTCCTCGTCATGGCGACCGAAACCCTTCCGCCGCCGGTCCTTAGCGATCGGATGATCCTGGAGTTCGAGCGGCCGATCATCGACCTCGAGCGCAAGATCTCGGAGCTGCGCGGGCTGTCGACCGAGACGGTGGACTTCTCCACGGAGATCCGGCGACTGGAGCAGAAGGCGCGCAAGCTGCAAAAGGAGGTCTTCGCCGACCTCTCGGCGCAGCAGAAGGTCCAGCTCGCGCGCCACCCGGGCCGGCCGTACCTGCTCGATTACGTCGGCCTGCTGATGGACGACTTCGTCGAGCTGCACGGCGACCGCAGCTTCGGCGACGACCCGGCGATCGTCGGCGGGATGGCGCAGTTCGACGAGTGGGAGGTCCTCGTGCTCGGGCACCAGAAGGGCCGCAACACGAAGGAGAACATGCACAGAAACTTCGGGATGGCGCGTCCCGAGGGCTACCGCAAGGCCACGCGGCTGATGCGGCTGGCGTCGCGGTTCCGCCGGCCGATCCTGTGCTTCATCGATACGCCGGGCGCGTACCCCGGGCTCGGCGCCGAGGAGCGCGGGCAGGCCGAGGCGATCGCCAAGGCGCTGCAGGTGATGGCCAGCCTCGATTGCCCGTTGATCTCGATCGTGATCGGCGAGGGCGGCTCGGGCGGTGCGCTCGCGCTCGGCGTGACCGACCGGATCCTGATGCTCGAGTACTCGATCTACTCGGTGATCTCGCCCGAGGGCTGCGCGTCGATCCTGTGGCGCGACCCGGCCAAGATCAGCGAGGCGGCGACGCAGCTCAAGCTCACCGCGCCCGACCTGGTGCAGCTCGGCGTCTGCGACGAGATCATCCACGAGGCGCCCGGCGGCGCGCACCGCAACGCGGCGCTGACCGCGGCCAAGCTGCGCGCGTCGATCAAGCGCCACCTCCAGGAGCTGGTCGAGCTGCCGTCGGCCGAGCTCGTCGAGCGCCGCTACCAGAAGTTCCGCAAGCTGGGCGCGTTCGTGGAGCAGCCGGCGTAGGCGCGCCGTGTTCTACGAGCTCTACCTGGTCTCGATCGCGGTCGGCGGCGCCTACCTGGGCGTGCTGTCGGTCAAGCAGCGGCCGCACGGCACCGCGACCTTCGGCATCATGGTGCTGGCCTCCGCCGCGCTCGCCGGGCTGGGCCTCCTCGGGCGCAGGGTCGACGCGCCGTGGCTCGGCATCGCGGGCGCGATCGGCGTCGGCGCCGGGACCTGCCTGACGGTGGTCGGCCCCGTGCTGCGTATGCTGGCGCGTCGGCTGGTCGCCGCCGAGCGCATGGGGCTGGCGAACCGGCTGCTCGATCTCGCCGAGGTGCTCGCGCCGGCCTCGGGCGTCGCCGAGGAGAAGGCGGTGCTGCGCGCGATGACCGAGATCCGCGAGGGCCGGATCGAGCAGACGATCGACGCGCTGACCGCGGCCAAGGAGCGCGCCCCCGCCGATGCGCGCCTGGCGATCGACGAGCGCATCGCGATGCTCTACCTCGCGGCGTATCGCTGGGGCGAGGCGATCGCGCATGCCGAGGCCCATCTGTTCGGCGCGCCGCGCCCGGCCGACGGCGACGGCTCGCTGCGCCGCGAGCTCGGCATCGCGCCCCCGGTGTGGGTCGAGCTCCTCGGCGCGTACGGGCGCGTCGGCGACCTCGAGCAGGCGGCGCGCATGGTGGCGCGGCTCGAGGACGTGTGCGCCGGGCGCACCGACGCCAGCCTCTGGATCCACCGCGCGCGCGTGATGTTCCTCGCGCTCGCCGGGCGCACCGACGCGGTCCGCGCGCTGGTCGCGCCGCGCCAGGCGCGCCACATGAGCATCGCCGCGCGGAGCTACTGGATGGCAGTCGCGCACGAGCACCGCGGCGACCGCGCCGCGGCGACCGAGGCCTACGAGCGGGCGCGCTCGCGCTCGCGCGGCCGGCCCCGCGAGCTGATCGACGGCGCGCTCGCCAAGCTCGGCGAGCACGCTGCGCCCCGGCCGACCGCGCTCGACTGCGTGGCGACCGAGGTCGTCGCGCGCATCGAGGCCGCGCCCCTGCCGGCGCCGGTCCCGGTGACGCGCCCGCGCCGGCCGCGCGCGACCTGGGCGCTGACCGCCCTCCTGCTCGCGGTCTCGGCGACCGCGTCGATCGCGTTCGGCGAGATCTCGGACCTCGGCGTGCTCGTTCGCGCCGGCGCGCTGACCCGCGGCCTGCTCGACGCCGGCGAGTGGTGGCGCCTGATCTCGTGCCTGTTCCTCCACTGCGGCACCGTGCACCTCGTGGTCAACGCGGTGGTGCTGATGATCGTCGGCTGGCTCGCCGAGGAGCTGTTCGGCAGCGTACGGGTCGTCGCCCTGTTCGCCGTCGCGGGCATCGCCGGCGCGGTCGCGAGCTACCTGGCCACGCCCGGCGGCACGTCGGTCGGCGCGTCGGGCGCGATCTTCGGCTTGCTCGGCGCCGTGTTCCTCGAGATCACGCTGCACCGCAGCCACTACCGCGCGGCGTGGAAGCAGGGTCTCTGGGGCGGCCTCGCGATCGTCACCGTGTGCGAGCTCGGCCTGGGCTTCGTCTATCCGGTCATCGACCAGTGGGCGCACGGCGTCGGGCTCGCGGCGGGTGCGGCCCTGGGCTTCGTACTCTCGCCGCACGCGCGCTGGCAGCGCATCGGAACCCAGCTCGCGCGGGCGCTCGCCCTCGCGTTCGGGCTGCTCGTGGTGGTCGCCGGCGTGCAGGTCGCGCGGACCTCGCTCGCCGACAGTCTGACGAGCGGTGGCCGCACGCGCTACATCGTCGACGGCATCGCGATCGAGGCGCCCGTGGGCTGGCAGCGCGCGCCCAACCAGCTGTTCCAGCCCGACACGCTCGTGGTCGTCACGCTCGCCCACACGCCGCGCGTCGCGCCGAGCCAGCAGATCGCGATGTGGCTCGCCGACGATGCGCGCTGGCCCAAGGACGAGCTCGGCCCGCTCGAGACCGCGCACGAGCGGCGGATCGCGATGCCTGCCGGCTGGCAGGGCGAGGAGCGCGAGGCTGCGCCCACTGGCGCGCTCGGTTATCGCCAGCGCCTGCGCGTGATCCGCTGTGGCCGCGCGGCGGGCGACCAGGTGCTGCTCATGGAGATCCAGGTCCCCGACGCCGTCGCAGGCGCCGCGCCGGCGTTCTTCGCGGCGCTGATCGCCTCGGTCGGCCCCGCGTAGCCACCGCGAAGCGCGGCGACCGTCCGGCGCGCGCCTCGGCCCGCGCGTACGGCACGACCTGCCCGAGCGCGCGCGAGCCGCTGAGCCGGAGCGCGATGTAGAGCACCGCGAGCGACCACAGGAGCCAGACGATCGCCCACGTCCACACTGCCCACGTCGCGGCGGTGCCAAACGTCGCTTCGGCCATGTTGTGGGCATCCGACGCGCCGGCGATCCGCCCGCCGACCACCTGCGACGGACGCAGCAGCACGCGGATATCGAGGATCGCGTTGACGCACGACTGCGCCGCAATGAAGTGCGCGATCGCGAGCCGCCAGCGCCCCGGCACGAACAGCGCCGCCGCCGCGCACACCGCACCGATCGCGCCGATCGCCCACGGACCGAACGGGTCGCCCTCGGGCATGCCGATCACCGCGACCGCGGTCAGCAGCAGCAGCGCCGCGAGCAGCAACAGCGCCCAGCGCGCGAGCCGCGCATTCGGCGTCACCACCAGCAGCACGGCGCCCCACAGCGGCGTGCCCATGTAGCCCGCGCCCGCGATCACCGCGGCGCCGAGCGGCCCGGCCTCGCTGCTGCCGTACGCCAGCCCGCTGGTATCGCGGAAGATGTGCATGTGATCGAAGCCGACGCGGGTGACCATCATCGCCAGCCCGTGCGACGACTCGTGGAACCACGTCGCGAGCAACTTGAACGGGTACAGCAGCACGCCGCCGACGGGCAGGTTCCACAACAGCAGCGTCGCCAGCAGCGCGAAGGCCATCGTGCGCAGCTCGAGCCGGTCTGCCGCCTTCACGACTTGCTCACCGTGTTCCGCGGGTCTCTCGCTCCGGGATCGCTCGGCGGCGGCAGCTCCGACGCAGGTGGCGGCGGGGCAGGGTCGAACATGCCTTCGAACAGGTTGGTGGTGCGGTGTCGGACCGCGGCGCCCAGCCGCACGAGCTCGCGCGGATCCAGCCAGTTGCGCAGCGCCTCGCTCGGCCTGCGCGCCAGCGACCACACGTCCGCGAGCTCCACCGGCGCCGTACCTCCACACACAACCCCTATTAGTACCCCACATAGGGCACCGGCGACCAGGCCTCCTGCCGGGAACGCCAGCCAGTCGAGCGAGTGCCCTGGCAACTGTCCGTGAGGAATGGCCGCGATCAGCACGAGGCCTGCTCCTGCCATCGCATGGGCGCGGCCGGCGACCCACATCGCGCGCCGGCGTCCGCCGTCAACCGAAGCATATGCGGCGACTCGACCGATTCCGCCGGCCGTCAAGAGCGCTGCGCTCCCCGCGAACACCGCCGTGAGCCGCATGATGCGCATCAGGGGCACCTCGGCATTGCCGAAGCCGAGCTGCGCGAGCGCCCACACCGTCGCCGACAGCGCGGGCACTTCGATGACAGCTCCCGTCAACAGACCCTTCCAGAAACCCCACCGCGGTTTGTGCATTGAGATCCCATCGCGAGATCCAGCACTTATGGTAGGTAACTGGCGATCACCCATGGTCGCGCGAAGCCCACGAAATGATTGCCCGCTAGGAAGGCATCGCGCGGGTCGAGCGTAGCATGAACCGTCGACGCGCCTGTCTCCTACCTTGGCGGTCGCTTCGCTTCACGATGTACTATCGCCCGAGGGCCGACGGATGACCAACGATCAACTAGGGCCGCGCGTCTATGCAGCCGCTCACTTCGCGCTCGAGCTGCACGGGATCGATCAGGATCTCGGTCTGTTTCGGTCGATCGAGGGCGGCGGCCTGAAGTGCGACGTGATGACCTATCAGAACGGCGGGACGTACGACCGCTGGCGTCAGCTAGCCAAGCCCAAGTTCGACAACATCAAGCTGCAGCTCGGCATGGGCATGTCCGAGCCGTTCTACAAGTGGATCGAGGAGTTCTTCAGCGGCAAGGGCACGCGGAAGAACGGGGCGATCGTGGCCGCGGACTTCTACTACAAGGAGCGCGCGCGGCGGGAGTTCACCGAGGCGATGATCGCCGAGCTGACCTTTCCGGCGCTCAGCGGCGCGGATAAGAACTCTACCTACATGAGCGTGTCGCTCTCGGTCGAGGACATCCTGTTCAAGAAGGGCGACGGTAATGAGCTCAAGATGAACAAGGGCATTGGCACCCAGAAGGACTGGAAAGCCAATAACTTCGTGTTCAGCATCGACGGCTTCGAGACGGCCTGCGCGCGGGTCACCAAGGTCGAATCGTTCACGGTCAAGCAGAACGTCATCGAGTACGCCTCCGGTGGCCGGCGTACCGTGGCCAAGGTAGCGAGCGCGATCGACTTCCCCCAGATCTCGTTCTCGATGCCCGAGGTCGATGCTCAGCCGCTGCTGGATCACTTCCGGAAGCGTGGCGTCGACGGCGAGGTCCCGGCCCGCCTGCACGGCCAGATCGACACGTTCGACAACTCGGACCCGGCGCAGCGCAAGTCGGCCTTCCGGATCGAGTTCTTCAACGCCGATATCGTCAACGCGCAGCCCGACAAGTCCGAGTCGACGAGCGAGGAGATCAAGCTCGTGAAGTTCGATCTCTATGTCGAGCGGATGTCGTTCGCGTACATGAACGGCTCTGGCTCGGGCGCCCTCGAGAAAGATCCGTCGCAGGTCTAGCGGGGCGTCCGCCTCAGCTGCAGCAGGCCGCGGTCTGCAGCGATCGCCAGCGCGCGATCGCCTCGTGCTTGGCGGCGGCAAGGATCTCGGCGACTGCCTCGAGCTCGCTGGGATCGCTGGCGAACGCCCCGACCGGCGTGAGCACGAATGCGAGGACGTCGAGCGCGCTGCACGGGTCTGGCTGGTAACTGCTGCTGAACAGCGTCTCGCCCATGGCGCACCGTCACACCCGAGGATCGGCAAGGCAAGTTTTCGTCTGGGGTCGGGGCCGGATCGTGCAATCGTGTGCGCGAATGGCGCATACCGCCGGGGCGGCTGAGCGTCGGCGAAAGCTGCGTATCGTCGCGGAGCCGTTGGTATAGTGCCCGTGCGTGGACAACGCCGTCTTCGATCGCCGAGGGGAGACGACCCGCCTCGGGTCGTTCGAGATCGTTCGCAAGCTCGCGCGCGGCGGGATGGCAGAGATCTTCCTGGCGCGCACGCGCGGTCCATCGGGCTTCGAGAAGCTCGTCGTGCTCAAGAAAATTCTGCCGAAGTACGCCGGCAAGCGGCGCTTCGTGCAGCTCTTTCTCGAGGAGGCCAAGCTCGCGGCCGGCCTCGATCATCCGAACATCGCGCAGGTCTACGACATCGGCATGGTCGACGGCAGCTACTTCTTCACGATGGAGTACCTGCACGGTCAGGACCTGCGGTCGATCCTGCATCGCGCGTGGCGGACCGGCGACCGACTCCCGATCGAGAACGCCGTGCAGGTGGCGCGCAATGTTGCCTCGGCGCTGCACTTCGCGCACGAGAAGCAGCGCAGCGACGGAGCGTTGCTCGGCATCGTGCACCGCGACGTCTCGCCGTCGAATGTGATCGTGACCTACGACGGCGCGACCAAGCTGCTCGACTTCGGCGTTGCCAAGTCGACCGCGAGCACGGTCAAGACCCGGACCGGCGCGCTCAAGGGCAAGGTCTCGTACATGTCCCCGGAGCAGGCGAGGGGAGCGCCGATCGATCGGCGCAGCGACATCTTCTCGCTCGGCGTGGTGCTCTGGGAGATGGTGACGGTCCAGCGCCTCTACCGCGGTGAGAACGACCTCGCGACGCTGCAGCTGATCATCAATCAACCGCCGCAGCCGCCGACCGCGATCCGGCGCGACTGTCCGGCCGAGCTCGAGCGCATCGTGCTGCGCGCGCTGGCGCAGGATCCGACCGACCGCTACCAGACCGCCGACGAGCTGGGCAGCGAGCTCGACGAGCTCGCCCGCGAGCACAAGCTCAAGCAGACCCCGAGCTCGCTGTCGGCGACGGTCGCGCAGCTGTTCGGCGCCGAGCTCGCCGCCTGGCGCGAGGCGCGGGCCGCCGGCGTGCAGCTCGCCGACCACATCAACGACGTCAGCGGGCACACCGCCCCGGTGCACGAGAGCGACTTCATCGAGGCCGGCGCGAGCGGCGACGATGACGACGACGACGACGTCGATGCGCCGGACGGCGCCGAGGCCGCCGACGCCGCCGCGGGCGCCGCCGATCCGGGCGAGGCCGGTCGCGCTCCCTACGACCGGCGCGTCGACGTCAGCGTCGATCTCGCGGATGCGCGGAGCGCCGCCGATGCCAGCGACGCCGCGCACCGGCCGAGGCAGCTCGGGCGGCTCTACGAGCGCGACTCCTCGGTCGACGACGACGAGGAAAAGACCGAGCATGTGCCGCTGTTCGTCGAGCCGCTGCCGTCGCTGACGGCCGAGCCGCCGCCCGAGGCCGTGACCACGCTATCGCCGGCCGCGCGGCACCATGCCCCGACCGCGCCGCTGTCGATCGCGGCGCTGCACAGCACCGAGGCGGTCACGACGCTGTCCCCGGCGGCCCGCCGCAGCGCGCCGACCGTGTTGCCCGAGGATCCGCTGCAGGCCGACCCCGTGACGACGGTGTCGCGTGCGGCCCGCCACCCGACCCCGAACGCGCCATTCGCCCCCGCACGGGGCTCACCGCCGCCAGCTCCTCGGCACCCGACGCCAGGGGTACCGTTTGCTCCCGTGCCGCCGCAGGGTTCGCCCAGCGGCCCGGAGACGCTGATCGGCCCGTTCATGCCGATGCCCGACGCAGTACCGCCCGAGGGCGGCGCCCCGACGTTGCTCGGTCCGATGGGCTGTCCGCCGATGCCCGGTGTCATGATCCCTGGCTCCGGTGTACCGCTGGCCGCCGGGTCGGTTGCGAGCGGACCGCTGGCCGGCGTGCCGCTCGCTGCGGGCGCCGTCGCGGACCCCTCGGTCTCGGTGGCGGCCTTGCAGGGCGATGGCCCCACGCAGCCCAGCGTGCCCAGCGGCATGGTGTCGATCCTGCCGACGCAGCCGTCCAGCCCGCCGCCGGTGATCGGCCCGCGCGTGATCGGCTCGCCGTTCCCCGGCGCCTCGGTCTCGAGCACGCCGTTCACCGTGTCGCCATGGCGCGCGGGTCAGCCGGGCGCGCCGCCGACCGAGCGGACCCGGCGCTCGTGGGCGGTCATCGACCTCCCGGCGCTCGACCCCGAGGTGCTCGCGCGCCACCGCCGCATCGTGCTGCGCGTCGCGATCGGCCTCGTGGCGTTGATCCTCCTGCTCGCGATCCTCGCCGGCCATTGCTAGCGCGGCGCCGGCACGCTACTGGCCCAGCACCGTCAGCTCGCCATTGTTGAGCGCGTAGATCCGCCCCGCGGCGTCGAGCGACAGCGGCGTGTACGCAGCGCCCTCGGCGGCATTGAGGAACACCTGCGCGCGCAGCGCGCCGCCCTGGCC
>DATIPJ010001193.1:0-3349 GCA_035472155.1 Kofleriaceae bacterium | reverse complement strand
GGCATCAACTTCCGCGACGTGCTCAACGCGCTCGGGACCTACCCGGGCGAGGCCGGCGCGCTCGGCAACGAATGCGCCGGCGTCGTGGTGGCGATCGGCCCCGGCGTCACCCGCGTCGCGTGCGGCGATGCCGTGATGGGCTTCGCGCCCGGTGGCGCGTTCCGGCGCCATGTCACCGTCGACGCGCGCCACGTCGCCGCGATCCCGCGCGGGCTGTCGTTCGCGCAGGCCGCGACGGTGCCGCTGGTGTTCCTGACCGCGTGGTACGCGCTGCACGACCTCGGCAAGCTCGAGCGCGGCGAGCGCCTGGTCGTGCACGCGGCGGCCGGCGGGGTCGGCATGGCCGCGGTCCAGATCGGCCGCTGGCGCGGGGCGCGGGTGCTCGCCACCGCCAGCCCGGCCAAGTGGGACGCCGTGCGCGCGCTGGGCGTCACCGACCTCGCGAGCTCGCGCGACGCGCGCTTCGCCGCCGCGTTCCGCAGCGCGGCGGGTGGCGCGGACGTCGTGCTCAACGCGCTCACCGGCGACATCGTCGATGCGAGCCTGTCGCTGCTCGGCCCGGGCGGCCGCTTCCTCGAGATGGGCAAGCTCGGGCTGCGCAGCCCCGACGAGGTCGCGGCCGCCCACCCCGGCGTCCGCTACCGCGCGTTCGGCCTCAGCGAGGCCGGATCCGACCGGATCGCCGAGATGCTCGGCGAGCTGGTCCGCGGCTTCGAGGCCGGCGTCCTGCAGCCGCTACCGGTCCGCAGCTTTCCGATCACCCGGGCGGAGCACGCGTTCCGCTTCATGGCGCAGGCACGCCACATCGGCAAGCTCGCCCTGCTCCCGGTGTCCGCCGGCGCCGACCGCGGGATCGCCGGCACCGTGCTCATCACCGGCGGGCTCGGCGGCCTCGGCTCGCAGGTGGCGCGCTGGTTCGCGACCCGCGGCTGCCGCGATCTCGTGCTGATCGGGCGGCGCGGCCTCGACGCGCCGGGGGCGCGCGACACCGTTGCGGCGATCGAGGCGCTCGGCGCCCGCGTCAACGTCGCGGCGATCGACGTCGCCGACCGCGCCGCGCTCGCTCGCCTGCTCGACGCCATTCCGCCCGATCGCCCGCTGCGCGGCATCGTCCACGCCGCGGGGGTGCTCGACGACGGCATGCTGCCCGAGCAGACCGCCGAGCGCTGCGCGCGCGTGCTGGCGCCCAAGGTCTCCGGTGCCGCGCACCTCGATGCGCTGACCCGCGGGCTCGACCTCGAATTCTTCGTGCTGTTCTCCTCGGTCGCCGCCACGCTCGGCGCGGCCGCCCAGGGCACCTACGCCGCCGCCAACGCCTTCCTCGACGCCCTGGCGGCACGCCGGCGCGCCGACGGTCTGCCCGCGACCAGCATCGCGTGGGGCCCGTGGGACGGCGCTGGCATGGCCGGCAGCCTCGATCCGATGCTCCAGCAGCGGCTCGCCCGCAGCGGCATCCGCGCGCTGGCGCCCGACGACGCGCTCGCCGCGCTCGGAGCGCTGCTCGGCCGCGACGATGCCACCGCGGTGATCGCGCGGTTCGATCTCACCGCGATCGAGCGGGCGTTCGCCGGCAGCGTCCCGGCGCTGTGGCGCCGCGTGATCGCGAGCGCGCGCCCCGCGCAGCCCGGGCCGTCGAGGCCAGCCTCCGCGTCGGTGTGGCTGAGCGAGCTGCGCGCCCTTCCGGCCGCCGCCCGGCTGCCCGCGATCCTCGCGGTGGTCCGCAGCGAAGCCGCCCGCGTGCTGTCGCTGGCCGGCCCCGACCCGGTCCCGCTCGATACCCCGTTCAAGGACATCGGCCTCGACTCGCTGATGGCGGTCGAGCTGCGCAATGCCTTGAACAAGCGCGCGCGGACCACCCTGACGGCGACGCTGGCGTTCGATCACCCGACCGCGCAAGCGCTCGCCGCGCACCTCCTGGCCACGCTGTTGCCCGATGCGGCGGCCGGACCCGTGACGTCTCCGCCGGCCGCCCTCGCGGCGGCAGCGTCGCCGGTCGCTTCGTCGGTCGTGTCGTCGGTCGCGTCCGCGGGCTCGCCGGTCGAGCCGATCGCGATCGTCGGCATCGGCTGTCGCTACCCGGGGGGCGTCCACGACGCGGAGTCATTCTGGCGCCTGCTCGACGACGGCACCGACGCCATCACCGAGGTGCCCCGCGCTCGCTGGAACGTGGACGCCTACTACGACCCCGATCCCGAGGCGCCCGACAAGATGTACACGCGCCGCGCCGGCTTCCTCGACCACATCGATCAGTTCGACGCGCGGTTCTTCGGGATCTCGGCGCGCGAGGCCGCGAGCATGGATCCTCAGCAGCGGCTGTTGCTCGAGGTGACCTGGGAGGCGTTTGCCAATGCCAACCAGCCGGTCGAGGCCCTGCGCGGCGCCCCGGTCGGCGTGTTCGTCGGCATCTGCAGCAACGATTACAGCGACGTGATCCGCAGCAGCGAGGCCGCGAGTGACTCGTTCTCTGCGACCGGCAATGCGATGAGCGTCGCCGCGGGGCGGCTGTCGTACGCGTTCGGGTTCGAGGGCCCGGCGATGTCGCTCGACACGGCCTGCTCGTCGTCGCTGGTGGCGGTCCACCTCGCCTGCCAGCACCTGCGGTCGAACGAGTGCGATCTCGCGGTCGCCGCCGGCGCGAACCTCATCCTGAGCCCGGCGATCACGCTCGCGTTCTGTCGGCTGCGTGCGCTGTCGCCGCGCGGCATGTGCAGCGCGTTCGACGCCGACGCGGACGGCTACGTGCGCGCCGAGGGCTGCGCGGCGATCGTGCTCAAGCGGCTCGTCGACGCCGAGCGCGCCGGCGATCGGATCCTCGGCGTGATCCGCGGCAGCGCGGTCAACCACGACGGCCGCAGCAACGGCCTCACCGCCCCCAGCGGGCGCGCCCAGGAGGCCGTGATCCGGCGCGCGCTCCACCAGGCCGGCCTGCGCCCCGCCGACCTCGGCTACATCGAGGCCCACGGCACGGGCACCCGGCTCGGCGATGCGATCGAGCTGCAGGCGCTCGGCGCCGTGCTCGGCGCGGATCGCGCCGCCGAGCAGCCGCTCGTCGTCGGCAGCGTCAAGACCAACATCGGCCACACCGAGGCTGCCGCCGGCCTCGCCGGTCTCATCAAGGTCGTGCTGTCGCTGTCCCACGGCGTCATCCCGCGCAGCCTGCACTTCGCGAACCCGAGCCCGCACGTGCCCTGGGCCGAGCTTCCGCTGCGGATCGCGCGCGAGCCGATCGCATGGCCGGTCGCCAGCGAGCAGCGGTTCGCCGGGGTCAGCTCGTTCGGGATCAGCGGCACCAACGCCCACGTCGTGCTGTCCGCGCCTCCGCCCGCCGCGCTCGCCGCACCCGCCGAGC
>DATIPJ010001192.1:0-19588 GCA_035472155.1 Kofleriaceae bacterium | reverse complement strand
ACTTCAGCTTCGAGGTGTTCAACGACGATTACGTCCAGCTGAAACCGGCGTTCGTGGCCGCACGCGCGCGGCGCGCGGCCGAGTGGCTCGGCGAAGAGGTCCTCGAGCGCGCGGTCCCACTGCCCACGGAGCTGCGGCGCGCGTCGATCGCGAGGCTGCCGTGATCCGGGGAACCACGCAGCTGGTCGCGCACTACGGATATCCGATCGCACCGGTGAAGTCGCCGATGATCTACAATCCCTACTTCGAGCACAGCGGGATCGATGCAGCCGTCGTGCCGATCGGCGTTCGCCCCGACGATTATCCGGCGACCCTCGCGGCGATGTTTCGGGCGACCAACATGGTCGGCGCGATCATCACCATGCCGCACAAGCGGAGCACGGTCGCGCTGCTCGACGAGTGCAGCCCGCGGGTGACCATCGCCGGCGCATGCAACGCGATCGTGCGCCGGTCCGACGGCACGCTGTTCGGCGATCTGTTCGATGGCCTCGGCTTCCTGCGCGCGTTGGCGCGCAACGGCGTCCAGGTCCGCGGCGCGCGCTGTCTGGTCATTGGCGCGGGCGGGGCCGGGTCGGCGATCGCCGCCGCGCTCGCGACCGCGCACCCCGGTGCGATCGCGATCTTCGACGTCGTACCGCAGCACGGCGACGCGCTGATCAGCAAGCTGCGCGCGCACTATCCCGAGGTCGCCTCGCTCGCCGGCTCGCGCGACCCATCGAGCTTTGACCTCGTCATCAACGCCAGCCCGACCGGCATGGCCCCGCGCGACGGGCTCCCGATCGACATCGCGCGGCTCCCGGCCACGGCCTTCGTGGCCGAGGTCGTGATGACCCCGGAGATCACGCCATTGCTCGCCGCGGCGCGTGCACAGGGCTGCCGCACGCAGCCCGGCATTGATATGTTGTTCGAGCAGATTCCTCTCTACCTGGAGCTCTTTGGACTGGGCCGGGCGAGCTCCGACGAGCTGCGCGCCCTGGGCAGGCAGACCTGACATGGGGGCGGGACTCGAATCCACCAACACCGCACGCAGGAGGAAGTGATGACATCCAAGGTTCCGGCCGCTCTGGCGCTCACCTGCCTACTGGTCGCCTCGACAGCCCGCGCGCAGATCAAGATCGCGTTGATCCAGGAGCTGTCGGGGACCGGTGCCACCGCGGGGACCAACTTCAAGAACGGCGTCGATCTCGCCGTGAAGGAGATCAACGCGGCCGGCGGCATCCTCGGCCAGAAGCTCGAGGCATCCGTCGACGACACCCAGTCCAATCCCGGCGTCGCCAAGGCGCTGGCGCTCAAGGCCGTCGACGACGGCGCGTTCGCGGTGTTCGGCCCCACGTTCTCGGGGTCGATGGTCGTCAGCATGGCGCAGACCCGCAACGCCAAGGTGCCCAACTTCACCGGCGCCGAGGCCGCGTCGCTCACCCAGCAGGGCAATCCATACATCTTCCGCACCAGTTTCACGCAGACCACCTCGATGCCCAAGGTGGCGCGCTACCTGGCCACCGCGCTGAAGGCCAAGACGGTCGCGGTCATCTTCGTCAACAACGAGTTCGGCAAGGGCGGGCGCGACGCATTCGTCAAGGCCGCCGAGGCGGCGGGGCTCAAGGTCGCCGCCGACATCTCCACCGAGGCCGGCCTGGTCGACTTCTCGGCGCCCGTGCTCAAGGCCAAGCAGAGCAACGCCGACGCGCTGTTCGTCTACACCAACGAGGAGGAATCGGCGCGCTGCTTGCGCGAGCTTCGCAAGCAGAGCTTCGCCAAGCCGATCATCGGCGAGACCACGCTCACCGGCCAGCACGTCATCGAGCTCGCCGGCGCAGCGGCCAATGGCGCGCTCGCGCACGTCGGGCTCACCGCCGAGGCGCCGATCGCCGCGGTCCGCGAGTTTCGCGCACGGTTCGAGAAGGCGTACAAGTCGACCCCCGACCACAACGGCATCAAGGGCTACACCAGCGTGTATTTCCTCAAGGCCGGGATCGAGGCCGCCGGAAAGCTCGATCGCGTGGCCGTCGCCAAGGCGCTGCACGGCCTCAAGATCCACGCCGCGAAGCAGCCCGGCGTGCTGATGGACGTGGCGATCGACGACAAGGGCGACCTCGATCGCGCCAGCTTCATCGTCGAGGTCAAAGATGGCAAGCAAGAGGTGAAGGAAGTGTTGCCGCCGCTCGGTAAGATCTGACCGCGCGCATGGCGGACTTCCTGCAGCTCCTGGTCTCGGGCCTGGCCACGGGAAGCATCTACGCGCTCGCCGGCCTCGGCTTCACCTTGCTGTGGCAGGCCTCGGGCACGATCAACTTCGCGCAGGGCGAGTTCGTCATGCTGCCGGCGTTCGCGATGCTGGTGCTCTCGGCGCTCGGGCTGCCGCTGCTGGTCGCGTTCGTCGTGACCTGCTTCCTGGCGGTCGTCGTGCTCGGCTGGGGGTTCAAGCGCGGCATCGCCGATCCGCTGTTCAAGAGCGGGCTCATGCCGATCGTCGTCGCGACGCTCGGCCTGTCGATCGCGCTGCGCAACGGCGTCCGCGCCGGCTACACCGCCGAGCCCCTGCCGTTTCCCAGCGTGTTCGGCGAGCAGCTGTTCCATCTCGGCACCGTCACCATCTCGCTGGCCGACGCCGGCACGCTGGCCGCCGCGCTCGCGCTCGTCGTGGCCACCCAGGCGTTCCTCACCCGGACGGTCACCGGGCGCGCGATGCAGGCCGTCGCGCAGAACGCCCCCGCCGCGACCGTGCTCGGCATCGATGTGCCTCGCATGGTGTTCTACACGTTCGCTGTGAACGCCGTGCTCGCCTGCGCAGCGGCTCTGCTGATCGCGCCCACGTACCTGGCGAAGTTCGACATGGGCGAGTCGCTCGGCACCAAGGCGTTCTTTGCGGCCGTGATCGGCGGCTTCAACAACTCGCGCGGCGCGCTGCTCGGCGGGATCCTCGTCGGCGTGTGCGAGAACCTCGCCGCGGCCTACGTCTCGGCGGCGTACAAGGACGCCGTGGCACTGGCGATCTTCATGATCGTGATTCTGCTCAAACCGCGGGGCCTCCTGGGAACGCCCGTCGAGCGCAAGGTATGAGCCGGATGAGGCTACACTGGCTCGCTGCGATCGCGGGGGCAGCCCTGCTGCTGGTGCTGCCGCCGTTCCTCAAGGGCTACGGGCTCTATCTGCTCAGCTACTGGCTCGTATTTGTCATCGCCACCATGGGGCTCAACCTCACCGTTGGCTACGCGGGGCAAGCGTCGCTCGGCCAGGCCGCGTTTCTCGGCATCGGCGCGTACTGCCTCGCCATCGTGCTGAAGGTCGGCCTGAGCTTCTGGCTCGGTCTCCCGCTGTCGGCGGCGCTGTGTTTCCTGGTCGGCGTCGGGCTGGGATTCCCCGCGCTACGCGTACAAACGATCTATCTGGCATTCGCGACATTGGGATTCAATGTGGCTGTCTGGCTGGTCATGCGCAATGAAGAGTGGTTGACGGGCGGCACCGCCGGAATCAACGACATCGGCCGCCCCACCCTCTTCGGCATCAGCTTCGAGGGCAACCTCGCGTACTACTATCTGATCCTCGCCGTCGCGGCCGTGCTCGCCGCGCTCCTGTGGGGCCTCCTGCGCTCGCCCTGGGGCAAGGCATTCACGGCGCTGCGCGACAATCCGATCCGCGCCGAGAGCCTCGGCGTTCACGTCCAGGCCTACACGCTGCTCGCGTTCGCGATCGGCGCGGCGTACGCCGGCGTCGCGGGCGCGCTGTTCGCAAGCCTCGTCCAGTTCATCGAGCCCACGCCGTTCCAGGTCGGCGCGTCGTTCACGATGTACCTGATGGTGGTCGTCGGCGGCTCGGGCAGGTTCTTCGGCCCGGTGCTCGGCGCGGTGATCGGCGTGCTGCTGCCCGAGTGGCTGCGTTTCGCCCAGGGCTGGTACCTCGTCGCGTTCGGGGTCGCGGTGATCTTGCTGATGCTGTGGCTGCCCGAGGGCCTGCTCGGCATTCCCGAGCGCCTGAAGGCTCGGCGCGAAGCGCGCGCCCGCCCGGAGACGCGATGATCTCGATGGGCCCGCCCGTGCTCAAGGTCGCCGGGCTGACCAAGTCGTACGGTGCGATCCGCGCGGTCGACGGCGTCTCGTTCGAGGTGATGCCGGGCGAGATCTTCGGCGTCATCGGTCCGAACGGCTCGGGCAAGACCACCATGTTCAACAGCGTGCTGGGCCAGATCAAGCCCGACGCCGGAACGATCGAGCTCCATGGCCGCGACATCACGCGCCTGTCGCCGCTCGAGCTCAACCGGCGCGGCGTCGGCCGCACGTTCCAGTCGCTCCAGGTGTTCGGCAAGATGACCGTGCGCGACAACCTGCTGGTCGCGGCCCAGGAGCACCGCGGCACGATGGCCGGCCGTCTGTTCGCGCCGCCCGACAACGGCCTCACGGCCCGGGTCGACGAGCTGCTCGAGCTGTTCGGCATCCGCGGCGTCGCGCAGCGCAGCGCCGGCTCGCTGAGCTACGGCCAGCAGAAGCTCGTCGACATCGCCATGGCCTTCATGAGCGACCCCGCCGTCGTGTTGCTCGACGAGCCGTGCGCCGGCGTGCATCCGGGGCTGATCGCCAGCATCGGCAGCCTGCTCGAGCGCCTCAACCGATCGAGCCGTCGCAGCTTCATCGTCATCGAGCACAACATGGACTTCGTCCAGCGGCTGTGTCACCGCGTGATGGTGATGGTCGAAGGCCGCGTGCTGGCGATCGGGCCGCCGGGAGAGATCCGGACCAACAAGCTCGTGCTCGACGCGTACCTCGGGAACTGACATGACCGACGAGACCTGCATCGAATTCGACGACGTGGTGGCCGGCTACGGCGAGCTCATGATCCTGAACCACCTGAGCCTGCGCGTTCGCCGGAGCAAGGTCACGCTCCTGATCGGCCCCAACGGCGCGGGCAAGTCCACCGCGCTGCTCACGCTGTTCGGCATGCTCCGCGTGCGCCACGGCCGGATCCGGCTCGATGGCGCGGATATCACCGGCACGGCGCCCAGGCAGCTCCTCACGCGCCACGGCGTCGCATTCGTGCCCCAGGGCCGCAACCTGTTCGGACAGCTCTCGGTGTTCGAAAATCTGGAGCTGGGCGGCATCACCCTCGGCATGAAGACCGCGCGCGAGCGCATCCCCGAGGTCCTGGAGCGCTTCCCGTCCGTGAAGGGCCGGCTGACCAGCGCGGCGGCATCACTCTCGGGCGGAGAGCAGAAGCAGCTCGAGGTCGGCCGCGCGCTCCTCCTGCGGCCCCGGGTGCTGTTGATCGACGAGCCGTCGATCGGCCTCTCGCCCCGGGCGATGCAGGACGTGTTCCGGATGCTGCGCGCCCTGGCCGACGCCGGGACCACCGTGCTCATCGTCGAGCAGAATGTGAAGAGCGCCCTCCAGATGGCCGACGAGGCGATCGCGCTCGAATCGGGGCGGCAGGTGCTGCACCGGCGCGCCGACGAGCTGCAGAACGATCCGGATCTCGAGCGCCTGTTCCTCGGTGGACCGCCCACGCCCTCGTCGCCGGCGCAGCCACCCTGACCCGCCCGCGGCGACCATGTATCATCGCAACCCAGGTGCCGAAGGTCGCACACAAGCTGCAGAGCAAGACATCCTCGACGCGAGGTCGGCGAGCCGGCTCGGTCGCCGCGCGGACCATGGCCGACATCATCGACGTCGCGACCGAGGCATTCGCCCGCGACGGGCTGAGCGGCGCGCGCATCGACGAGATCGCGGCGCGCACGCGGACCAGCAAGCGGATGATCTACTACCACTTCGGCGGCAAGGAGGACCTCTACCTCGCGGTCCTCGAGGCCGCGTATCGCCGGCTGCGCAGTGCAGAGCTCGGCCTCGATCTGGAGGCGACCCGCCCCGACGAGGCGCTGCGCCAGCTGGTGCGCAGCACGTTCGAGCATCATCACGCCAACCCCGACACGGTGCGGCTGATCATGAACGAGAACCTGCACTACGGCGCATACCTCAAGAAGTCGAGTGTCATCCAGAAGCTCAATGTGCCGGCGATCGAGGCGACCAAGCGCATCCTCGAGCGCGGCGAGAAGGCCGGCCTGTTCCGCCGCGGCATCGATCCGATCGAGCTGCACATGACGATCAGCGCGCTCAGCTTTCATCACGTGGCCAATCGCTACTCGTTCTCCAGCGTGTTCGATATCGACATGACCTCGAAGGCCGCGATCGCCAGGCGCGGCAAGACCATCGCCGACCTGATCCTCGCCTGGGTCGCGCATCCGTAGCTCAAGTGTCGGTGGCGATCGCGGCCGTGGCGTCGGTGGCGGCGCTCGCGCGGCCGAGGGCTTCGAGCACGGCGGCCGCCGTGATCGTCGTGTCGGCGCCGTTGGGGTTCCAGACGTCGCGATCGAACGAGGTGATGCCGGCGGCCGGCGGTGTGCCCGGCGGCAGCGACGGTAGCTGCGTCGGGTAGTCGTTGATGAGGTGGTCGTCGCCGACGCCGGGCGGAAGAAATGGCTGGGGCTGGCGCGGGCCGGGGACGAGGCGCGACGAACCGCCGCGGACGAGCGTGCCGACGGCGCGGACCAGCTCGGCGGCGTCGTCGGGGAGCATCGCGAGCGGGACGCCGAGGCGGCCGGCGATCAGCCGGCGGCGGAACTGGCGGACCTCGCGCGGCCGGCCGTCGTCGAGCCGCTCGTCGAACACGGCCGCGGCGAGCGAGGAGTCGAAGCTGAGGCCGCGGCGCGACAGGTGGGTGGTGCCGGTGAGCGCGTAGGCGTCGTCGACGATCACGCTGGTCGAGGCGAGGCGCGTCGAGCGACCGGTGCCTGCGGCCGGGTAGAACGCGGCGAATCGATCGCCGCCGAGGGCGCGCTGCAGCTCGCCGAGCGCGTCGAGCAGGTTCGCGTTGCGAACGTCCTCGAGGGCGCGCGGTGCGCCGGGCAGGAGGTGGAGCGGCACGCAGACCAGCACGCGCAGGCCGGGGCGCGTGGAGGCGCGGGCGAGCAGCGTGGCGAACAGATCGAGCGGATCGGCGTCGCTGCCGGTCGGGCCGACCGTGGTGTGATCGAGCGCCGGCGTCTCGAGGTAGACCAGCTCCTCGGCGCGCGCGATCGCCGCATCGAGCGACCGCGCAGCCTCGCGCAGGCCGAACGCGCCGGCCTTGACCCGGCGGTCGAGCGCGCGCACGACGGCATCCTCGTTGGGGTGGATCGAGCCGAGCGCGCTCCCGATCTGCGACGAGATCGAGCTGCCGCCGGGCAGCGAGTTGATCCACGGCAGCGCCGTCGACGTGAGCCAGGTGTGGATGCGCTCGGCATCGGCGCTGAACGGATAGAGGCCCGCGGCGACCAGGCCCTGCGCGCCGCCGAGCTCCCCCTCGACGCCGGCGCCGACGGTGCGCAGCGCGGCGCACCACAGGCCCGCGTCGGTCGGTGCGGCGGGCGCGGGGAGCAGCGTCGCGGCCGCCTCGACGGCGAGCAGCGGCGTCGAGCGCGCGATCAGCGGCTGGAGCGCGGGTGGCACCGACGACCAGAACGAGGCGCCGAGGCCGGCGCTGCGATCGCGGCTGATCTCGAGGAAGCCGACCGCGGCGGGGCCGTCGACGCGCACGCCGGTGCCGTGGAGCTCGACGGCACCGGGCGCACCCGGGTGGCCGAGCTCGTGCGGCAGAAGCTCGTGGTACGGCGACAGCGGTGGTGCGCTGGCGAGCGCGGCGGCGGTGTGCGTGGTGTCCCAGCCGGTCGCCAGCACCTCGAGCCGGTCCATCGTCGGCAGCGGCGCGCCGGGCAGCGCGGGGGTCGTGCGGAGGCAGCGATCGACGACGGCGCCGAGCGCCTCGAGCGCGGCGCGCGGGTCGTCGGCGGCTGGGTCGCCGACCGCAGGGACCGCGGGAGCCGGGTCGCCGTTGGCGTACAGCCGATCGGGCGTGGCCTTGAACGCCGGGCGGGTGAGCTCGACGATGTCGCCGGCCTGCACGCGAGCGCCGATCGTCGACGCTGCGAGCGCGGAGGCCGCGAGCGCGGTGGGGCTGACCAGCGCGAACGCGCCCCCGCCTTGATCGACGACGAGGGTCATGCCGCCGACGAACCCAGGCGCGCTGCCGGTGCCGCGCTCGCCGGTCTCGCACAGGATCCACGACGCGCCGGGGCCGAGGGTCGCCGCGGTGTCGGGGCTCGGCACCGCCGGGCGATCGAAGCGCTTGTCGGCGTAGAGCCGCTTGCCGCGCGCGGTGACCACCATCATGTTGACGGCGGTCGGCGCCGCGCCGCCGAGGGGCGTGGTGTCGGGGAGCGTCGCGACGACATAGGCCTTGCCGTCGGTGCCGACCCGGCCGCCGCCGCCGTTCATGCGGGTGTGCACGCCGATCGCATCGTCGAAGCCCTCGGGCCACACGCGAACCCACGCACCGGCGAAGGTCGCGCCGAGCGAGAGCTCGATCAGCACGCGCTGGCGCGGCGGGCGCGCGTCGTGGCCGCTGCCGTCGAGCACGTGGAGCGAGCCGCCGGCGAGCGGGTGCGCCGCGTACCACGGCACGGTGGCGCCATCGCCGCTCAGGCCGAGCGGCGGCGCGACGTCGGGGAGCGCGGTCGCGGAGGCAAAGCTCACCGGGTCGAACGGCAGCGCGCCCCAGTTGCGGTCGAGGGTGGGCGCGATGATGCGGCGCGGGCCGCTGGCGTCGAACACGCCGAGCAGCGCGCGCGCCGCGGCGTCGATCGTCGGCGACAGCGCGCCGGTGTTGCTGGCGCGCGCGACGAGCACGCGGGTGCTCGGCCGGTTCTGATCGCCGGCGCGCTTGTCGGCAGGCGTCGCGGTCGTGCCGACCGGGCCGCGCGCCTGGCCGACGAGGTGGACCTCGACGTCGACGGCGGCGACCTGTGCGAAGTCGCGCGCGAGCATCGGTGTCCCGCCGCCGGAGACGGTGCCGACCGGGCCGCCGGGCCACAGCGACAGCGTGCTGCCGTAGGTCCCACTCGGCCACAGGGCCACGCGCGCCGCCGGCGCGTCGTCGACGTCGCTGTCGGGCGCGGCGCCGAACGAGAAGCCGAGCGGCCGCTCGCTGCCGGCGCGGCGGACTGCGCCGGTGCCAGCGGCGGCGTGCTCGAGCGCGAGCCGGCCGCCGAGCAGCGGCGCCGCGAGCGGCCCGCCGTGCGGATTGACCAGGTGCACGGTGAGCGCATCGTCGGCGGCGCAGGTCACGCGCGCGCCGGCCGCCACGCCCGCGGTCACCCAGAGGTTGTCGAACACGACCTGCACGAGGTAGCTCCACCAGGCGGCGACCGCGCCGGGATCGATCGCGTTGCCGCGGGCGTCGAATGCCCACAGGGTGTAGTCGCCCGCGGGCAGCTCCTGCAGCAGGCGATCCGTGCTGGTGCCGCCGCCGACCGGAGGTGTGTAGGTCCCCGACCGGCGCAGATCGGTCATCGGGACGTCGGCGTTGCCGAGCGTGCCGCCGCTCAGCGTCAGCCCCAGGTAGCTCGCGCGCGAGGCCTCGTCGCTACCGAGCGATGGCGGCGCACCGGGCGACGGGATCAGCGGCCACAGCGCTGCGATCGGCGACGCTGCGCTGGAGACCACCTCGTCGGGGAGCACGAGCGCCAGCGTGCGGACGCGCGCGCGCGTTGCTGCGCTCGCCGGCGTCGCGGGCGGTGCGCTCGGCGGCGCGGCGTCGAGCGGCGGGAGATAGCGCGCGAGGCCGTCGAGCCGCTCCTCGACCTCGGGCAACAGCCGGAACACGCCGACGATCGTTCCGGCGCCGAACGGGTACGCGCCCTGCGCGTTCTTCAGCGTGGCGATCGCAGGCGCCGCGGCGCCTCCGGCGAACAGGCTGAGCAGCCCGGGCGCCGGCGGCAACCAGTGCGTCCCCGCCGGGAGCGTGACGGTCGCGGACAGATCGTCGTTGGGTGCGCCGATCGTCGGCGCCGTCGAGAACCAGGGCCCGAGCGCCGGCGACGAGTGGCCGAGCTGATCGAGCGGAGGTGACAGCGTGATGGGCATGGCGTTCCTACGGCAGGCTCACGGTGGTGCTGGGGCGGCTGCCGCGCCCGAGCGGATCGACGACGACGATGCGGTAGCTCACGGCGGTCGCCGGCGCGCCGGTGTCGACGAACCGGAACACGCCGTCGCTGTCGAGCACCGGCGGCGACGGCACCGCCAGCCGCTGCGGGATCTGGCCGGGCAGCACGCGATAGAGGTCGAAGCGATGCGCGCCCATGTCGGTCGCGATCAGCGTTCGCGGCTCGGGCGCAGTCCACGACAGGTGCACGCCGTCCGCGTTGCGCGTCGCGGCGAGCGTGGTGATCGCATCGGGCGGCCCCGCCGGCACGACCGCGAGCGTCGCCGGCGCCGAGGGCGGACCGTAATCGCCGATGAGCGTCGAGCCCGGCGGCGCACCGACCGGCGCACCGGCGCGGACCTCGACCGCCCACGCGTAGCGCCGCCACGGCTTGAGCGGGCCCGCGTCGATGTGCTCGAACACGACCAGCTCGCGGCCCTCGTCGCGCTCGTCGGGCAGCGCGCCCTCGTGGATCACCATCATCTGGCGCGGATCGGGCGTGGCGGCGACCGACGAGCGCCGCACGCGGTAGGCCGCGGCGTCGACCTGCGTGCGCGGCACGCGAACGGTGATCCGCGCGCGGGTCGCATCGCCGGGCGCCACACCCGTGACCGAGATCATCGGCCGCGCGGGAGGCGGCTCGCTGCGCACGGCGACCGGCACGATCGGAGCGCTCGCGAAGTCGCTCGGGACGCCCGAGGCATTGAACGTCACCACGCGGTAGAACGACAGCGCGGTCAGCGAGCCCGAGAGATCGGGCGCGAACGTCGACGGGCCGACCGCAGTCGGCGTGAGGTTCTGGAACATGTCGTAGGTCATCGCGTCGGCGTAGGCGACGAACCGCGCGGCGCGATCGGCGGCACCGAGCGCACCGGCGGTCGCGAGGTCGGCGGCGGCGATGGCCGCGCGCGCGCGGATCGCCGCGACCTGGGCGGGTGTGCCGTCGACGGTGTAGCCGCCCGCCGCGAGCTTGCCGAGGCCGCGGCGCAGCTGATTCTCGTCGGCGTAGAACACGCGGTACGTCGCGTCGCCGCTCGCGGGCAGGTCGATCTCGAAGTGCGCACGCCCGCGCGCATCAGGCCGCGCGGTGTAGCGCAGCGTCGAGGGGATCGGCGGCGGCGGGATCGGGCGCACGTCGCCGAGGCGGCGGCGGATCGGGTCGCTCGCGGCGGACGTCCGCGACGCGGTGGTCCAGCGCGCCGTGATCTCGACGGTGAGCACGCCGCCGACGTCGAGCGCCGGGCCATCGGTGCCGACCTCGAGGATCGCCGGCGTCGGCGCGGGCTTGGTTTCTGGCGGCACGGGATGCTTCTCCGGGATCACGCGCGCGTCGGTGCCGCCGGTCACCGGGAAGCTGACATCGACGGAGAATCCGCCGTCGGCGCGCAGCGACAGCGCGAGCGTCTTCAGCGGCTCGCAGCCGGGCGGTAGCGCGCCGTCGTCGGGGATCGCCGCGCGCACGGTGAGCCGGCCGCGGGCGAGGCCCACCGCGCTCGCCGGCGCGGGCGCATAGAACACCTCGAGCGTCGGGCGCGGCGGCGCCGTGCGGGGCTTGCTCGCCGCGGCGGCGAACCGCCAGGGGCTCCACCGGCCGAACCAGTCGGCCTGCGCGATGCGGTACTTCGGCACACCGGGGGGCGCGGTGCGGTCCTCGACGTGCGCCGCGCTCGCCACGCGCGACGTGCGCGGCGGCGACGCGAACAGCGGCAGCGGCTTGCCGGTCGACGGCGACACCGGATTGAGCGAGATGACCCCGCCGTCGTCGCGCGCGAACGCCAGCAGCGCCGCGGCGGTCATGCTCGTCGCATCGATCGGGACCTGGCGGACCGGCATCGTCGGCGGGCTCGGCATCCACGGCCCGTCGCCGATCACGACGTCGGGCGCGGCCGGCGGATCGCACGGCACGCCGATGCTCGCCGCCGCCACGGCCCACAGCTCGGCGCACGGCCCCTGCACGTCGAGCTTGTCCTTGACGTTGATCAGCGGCAGGCGCTTCGCCGGATCGCTGGCCCGGCCGTCGAACACCGCGCCTGGCGGCATTTGCTTCAGTAGCGGCGACGACACCAGGTGCGGCCACAGCTGCCACACGCCGGAGATCAGATAGAACACGATCGCGCCCGATCCCGGCGGCGCTGCATCGACGTCCGAGAACCCGACCCAGCGGCCCAGCCCCGGATCGAGCGCAGCCTGGAGCGCCGGCGCCAGGATCGGAAACGCCCCGGTGCCGGTCGTCTTGCCCGTATCGACGGTGAACGACTGCGTGAGCAGATCCGGCGACGCCGAGGTGTCGTGCGTGAGCCGCTGCAGCCACGCGCGCAGATCGCTGGTGAGCGGCTCGACGCGCGTCCACTCGTCGTTCGGCGTGACCGGTGGCGCGGTCGCCGCCGACCCCGAGCGCGGATCCTCGTACAGCCCGCGGCGGCTCGGCGCACCGGCGAAGACGCGCGCCTTGGCGTCGTTGTCGGCACCGGTCGCAGCGACGTAGCGCGGCCCCGAAGCGACCGGCAGGCTCCACTGGCGCCACGGCCCGCTCGGGACGATCGACGACGCCTCGATCCAGCGCACGCCGGTGACCGTGCCGCTGCCGCGCACGACCACGTGCTCGATGTGCGACGCCGCGACGATGTACCGGCTGGCGCGGCGCGTGGCCACGATCGCGGACCCCCGCCGCGTCGACACGACGGCGTCGACCTGCAGACCGGCGCCGGTCGGTGTGGCCAGGACCTCGAGCCAGCAGCACGCGGCCGGCGGCGGCGGCAACCACGCCGACACCGGATTGTCGGGCGCGACCGCGAACGGCGGCGCGAGCGCGGCGCCGTGGCTGTCGAGCCACCGCACGTCGGTGCGAAACAGCGTGTTCGCGGGCTGCGCGACGACGACGCGATAGACGACCAGCGGTGCGAGCGGCAGCCCGATCCGACCCGACGGCATCGCACGCACGTGAACGCCGCGCGCGAGCCGAGGATCGGCGGCCGCGTCGATGGCCTGAGCGCTCAGCGCCCAGCGCGGTGCCAGGTACATCACAGTCCCTCCTGCAGGATGGCCAGCGGACGGTCGAAGATCAGCCGCGACGCGTGCGCCGGCGCGGCGGCCGGGCGGCCGAAGCCGACGGCGATCGCGCACGGGCCGCCCGGCGGCACGGCGAGCGGCGCACCCGCGAACAGGACGCGCGTCGCGGCGCGGTTGGCGGCCCACAGCGAGAGCGTTCCGACCGCGGCGCCCGCTCCCGTGGTCAGCGTCGCGTCCGACAGCGCGAGCCGCCCGTCGCGCAGCAGCGGCTCGTCGCTGTCGAGCAGCACACCGGCCAGGCGCCACGGCCCGCCGGCGACCGGCTCGAGCCACAGCGCGGTCGCTTGCGGCCCCGGCGGCAACGGCTCGGCCGCGAGCCCCATCGCCGAGAGCGCCGCGGCCAGCGACGCGTCGGAGCCGACGGTGGCGTCCGGCGCCGCGGTGGTGACGATCGCGTCGCGCGGCGCGACCGGCGATCCGCCCACCGCGAACCCGAGCGCCGCGAGCTGCTCGGCCGGATCGCGGTAGCGCGACGTCGAGAAGTGCGTGCGCGCGATCAGCACATCGTCGCGCTCGAGGTCATCGCTCGGCGGGGCCACGAGCAACAGGTCGTACGAGGCGCGCGCGATCAGCGGCGCGATCACCGTCGCCTGCGCGCCGCCGAACGACGCCCGCCCCGGCAGACACGGCGGCGGCTCCTCGAGCACGCGCGCGTCGCACGGGTAGAGGTGCTCGGCCGGCAGCGGAGCCCACTCGAGCGTCGTCGGGAGATCGAGCGGGTGGGCGCGCGCCGGAAACTCCGGGAGGGTCGGCGGCGCGGCGGGGCCGGGACCGCGGCCGGGCACGGCACCGGGCGGCGGATCGGTGCGCCGCACCTTGACGCGCAGCGTGCGGTGGTACACGTCGAGCAAGGTCTGGAGGTGATCGGCGGAGAACCGCGCGAGCACCTCGTCGGCGAGGTAGTGCGGCGGATCGGTCTCCGCCGGCGAGAACCCGATCAGATAGCGGGCGATCCCGCGCGGATCGAACACGCTCTCGTCGTAGACCGCGCCGGCCTGCGTCGGATCGTCGCTGAAGTGCCCATCGCCCTCGGCGGGCGTCGACGTGCCCTCGGCGGCGGTGTGGAAGCGAACCACGTCGGTGCCACCGGCGCGCCAGCTGCCGAGCACCGGCGCCGGCGAGCTGTCGGTGTGGCCCCAGCCCTGCCACTCCCACGTGACGCGCAGCTCGTACGACGCGTCGGCCTCGAGCAGGCGCGGCCGCGACGACTCGCCGGGCGCAAACCCGGCGGCGTACGCCCACGCCGCGCGCAGCGAGTCGCGCACCCGCTGGTCCTGCTGCGCGGCCGCGCGAGCATCGAACGTGACGCCGCACAGCGCGAGGATCGACACCGAGCCCTGCGTGCACGACGCGATCGTGAAACCGACCCACGGCTTCGGCGAATTCGGCGCGTTGTAGCGCACGATCCGGCATGGCGTCTGGCCACCCTCGTCGACGGTGCCGATCACCGTGGCCTTCCACGCGATCACCTTGCCGTCGGCGTTGACGCCGGTCACTGCGGGGAACGCGGCCCCGGTCGCGGCCGCGGCGCCGCCGAACGCGTCGCCGAGCAGCGCGCCGGCGGGCAGCGTGCGGCACAGCTCGACGAGCCCGCCCTTGCCCCCGCCGCCGGTGACCTCGACCGCGACGATGCCGGCCACGGAGAGCTCGATCGTCGCCTGCGTGCCCGACGGCGGCGACGCCGTCTTGATCAGCAGCACCCGGTTGGCGGCGTCGAACGCGGTCGCCGTCAGCTTGCTGCCGTCGCCGACCACCGTTGCGCGAACACGGGACGACGCGGCCGACCAGCTCACGCGCACGCCGCGGCCGAACAGCAGGACGTGATCCGGTGTGGCCTGGAAGCCGACCTGATCGAGCGTCGAGTACGTGATCTCACCGCGCACGAGCGGGCTCGCCAGCTGGCCCTGCAAGTCGTTGTAGCGATCGCAGCGCTCGAGCTGCGCGAGCGTCTGCGGGCAGACCAGCAGGGTCAGCGCGGCGTCGGCGAGCGCCGGCAGCAGCTGGCCGACGAACGGCGCGGTGCCGACGAACGCTCCCTCGCGGCGGACCTCGTCGAGCGCGCATGCGCCGTCGAGCGGCCCGGTCTCGTCGACCGTGACCGGTTGAAGCAGCGGGCGCGCCCCGCCGGGGACGTACAGCCCGCCGACGCCGCCGAGGACGGCTTCGGTCAAGCCCGCGTCGATGTCTGCCGGCGCCCCGCCCGCCACGACGAAGAAGCTCGCCGCAGGGACCGCGGCCGGCGGCCAGAACCGCACCGTGCGCTCGTCGAACGCGATCGCGACCTGCCCGAGCGCGCACGCGCGCGGCGCCGGATCGGCATCGTCGCACGCACGGCTCCAGGTCCGCGCCGGATCGCCCGGCAGGCTCTCGGCGCCTTCGCCGAGCCAGCGCGCCCACGGCGCCGGATTCCACCACAGAAGACCGAGCTGGCGCGCCTCCTCGGGCGACGCCGGCGTATCCGCCGCCGCCACGCCGGGACGGTGCGTCGGCAACCACCACGCCGCGTCGTACGGACCGGTCTGCAGCACCGCGCCGCCGCCGGTCATCCTGTACAGCTCGACGTTGGTCATCCGGTAGGCGTACTTGAGCTCGGTGGTACCGCTCCACGTCGGGCCGGCGGGCTCGGCGATGCGCCGCACGAACGCCGCGCCCGCGGGCACCTCGTCGGCGATGTAGTGCGCGAATTGCAGCACCGGAATCGTGTCGGGCCACACCGTCGGAACGGCGTCGGTCGAGTCCGCGCGCGGCGCGCGACCCTTGATCGCCCCGAGGTGATCCGTCAGATCGACCCCGGTGAGTGGGCTCGGCGGCGTCGGCACGCTCAGGTCCCCGCCGCCGAAGTCGATGTCGAAGCAAACCCCGATCGAGAAGAAGAAGAAGCTGATCGAGCCGCAGAAGTGCGCGTGCAGGTGCCACAGCGGCCCCGCGTCGAGCGCGGCGATCAGGAAATGGATATCGCCCTCGAACGAGATGCTGATGATGAGCAGCGCGATCGAGCCGTGGACCTCGATCGCGCCCGCGAACGTCAGGGGCTTGGCTCCGAACCCGACGAGCAGGCTCGCCCCGGCGTGGATCCCGATCGCCGACGACCCCCAGTCGATGTTGAACCCGGCGCCAAAGCCGATCGAGAACCCGTCGAAGTTGAGCGTCGGATCGTGACCGAGGTGGTGCAGCTGGTTCTGCTCGATCATGAGGAACGCCCACGCGCGCACATCGAGCGAATCGGGCAGCAGGCGGATCTGCACCGGATCGCCGGGCCGCTCGTGGCCAGGGACGTCGGTCACGCCGTCGGAGCCGACCCGCAGGTAGCAGTCGCCCGCCGTGCCGGGGAACGGGAAGTAGCCGCTGATCGGAATGGTCAGCTCGAAGACGTGCTCGATCTTGAAGCTGCCCCGCACGCCGATGATCACCGACTGCGTGTCGATGACCGTGACGCCGATGATCCGGAACGCCCGCTCCGACATCCCACCCCCGTCTCCCTCCTCGGTCGCGGCGAGCTTGCGCGGGCTCAGGAGCTTCGCATCGATGCCGAACACGACCGAGACGTCGGGGAACGCGACGCAGATCATGCCCTCGGCGTTGAACGTGGTGCCGTTGTCGGGCATCGTGCCGATCACCGCGCCCAGCCCGAGCGCGAACTGCCCCGACAGCTTCTGATACTTGCGGTCGGGCCGCTCGCAGTACCAGTCGAGCTCGCGCTGCACCGGGTCGGGACCGGAGCCCAGCAGGCGCGTACCGTTCGCGACGAACCGGCCGAGGAAGCCGTAGATCGCCAGGCCGGTCGACGCGAGCGGGATGCCGACCGGCAGCTGCACGCCCATCTCGAGCGCGACCATCGGCGGATCGATCGCGAGCGACGCGTACGCCATCAGCTTGGTCGGCACGATCGTCACCGAGATCATGCCGCGCAGAGCACCGCCGTCGGACAGCGTCAGCGAGCCGCTACCGGTCAGCGTGCCCGGCACGTCGACGCTGATCGTGAGGCCGCGCAGCTCGAAGCCGATGTGCGGGCCGTCCATGACGATGCGGATCACCGCGCCGTCGATCGAGATCACGCCGAGATCGAGCGCGAAGCCGAGGGTGAATTCGAGCCACGTCGAGCCGTGGCCCATGTGCGTCGAGGTGATGCGCAACAGCTCGCCGAGCGCGCCGGTCAGCGTCCAGTTGCCCGGATTCTCGACCTCGACCGAGAGCGCGTCGTAGGTCAGCCGGATGCCTTCGAACGTCGAGTCGGTGAAGTCGACCTCGACCCCGACGTTCTTGTACTTGAGCTTCATGCCGTCGCCGACGAGCGCGCCGACCCCGGCGTCGAAGTTGACGTTGAGATCGACCGTGTAGTCGCACACGAAGCGCACGCGGTGGTCCGCGCGGCCGGTGTAGTCGAGCTCGAAGCGCTGGAAGTGGACCTTGCTGGCGTGGTACGGGTGCGCGGCGTCGTGGCGGTCCTGGTTGATCAGCGCGCCGATCGCACCGCCGACCAGCATCATGCCGACGAAGCTCACCATGCCGCCGGCGATGTCGGACTCCGGCAGGAGCCCGGTCAGCGCGGGGGCGAGCGCGAGCGCGCCGGCGAGCAGGTCGCTCTCGACGGTCGCCGCGCCGTCGGGCAAGGTCAGCGACAGCAGGAACGCTGTCTGGCCCGAGCGCGCGTCGTACGTCCAGCGCCCGACGAACGTCCACACCTGCGGCCCCGAGGGCCCGGTGGGCGGCGGCAGCGTGCCGGCGCTGCGCGGCAGGTTCGTCGTCGACGATGTCCACGACACCGTCACCTCGCACTCGGTCGGGATCACATCGCCCGGCGTCGCGACCACCGGGCTGTCCCAGCGCGCGCGCAGCCGCACCATCCAGGGCCGGCTCGGCGACGACTGATCGCCGCTTCGCCGGCGCGCGGGCGGCGTCGCCGTGTCGTCTCCGGGCACGAACACCCGCAGGCTGTTCGGGCGAGGCCCGCTGCCCGGGTCGTCCGGGGTCGTGGCGGGACCGGGCGGCGGCGTCGTCGCCGGCGCATCCACGTAGACGTCGACCCGGCGGTCGTGCGCGCGGACGGGGTCGTGCGCCTCGAGATAGATGTGGTGTTCGCGATCCTGATTGTCGGCGTCGCGGCCGCTGTTGTACCAGTAGCGCGCGCCCGCCGGAGACTGGATATCGGGCGGGACCAGCCGGCCTCGGACCGAGGCCTCGGCGGGCGCGCCGGTCGACGCCGGCTCGTGCTCGCCGCGCGCGGACACCGTCGCCGACGGGGCCTCGGCGCGGACGAGCTCGGCGATCCGGTCGGCGCGCTGCCTCGCGAGCCGGCCGTTCTGGTCATTGTTCTCGTCCTGGTGGGCGGTCTGCCACAGGTCGTCGGTGCGGCCGACGACGTAGAACGCCGGCGGCGTTGCGCCCGACGGCGTCGCGGCCATCCACGCCGCCACCCATGCCCGCACCGCGGTCGTATCCGCCGGCTCCGCCGAGTTCGAGTTGTAGCCGTCGATCGAGAACGTCGTCGCGGGCCGCGACGCCGGTGGATCGGTCGGCGCGGGCAGCCCGCCCGTCCCCGCTCCCACCCCCGCGTCGCTCCACGTCCCCACGACCTCGGCGATCGTGCCGTCGGGGACGACCAGCGGCCCGGCCCCGACGAGCGTGGCATCCACCGACGCCCGATTCCGAGCGTGCGATGCGTGAAAGTCCGCCAGCACGAAGGTGCTCCCGGCGGGCACCGCGAAGTGGTATCGGGCCGCGGCGACGTCGGCGTCCAGGAGCGGCGTCGCGATGTCGCCGCGCCCCGACGCGTCGCTGCCATGACCGACGAACAGGTCGCCTTCGGGGCGAACCTCGACCGACGCGTGGCGCACGCCGCTGGTGCACGTGAGCTTCAGCCAGTAGGAACCGGCCTCCGTCGGGAACGTCAGGGTCGGGGTCGCACCGCTCGCGGCCGGCGCCGGCGGCAGCTCCCAGCGCGCGCTCCCATCCGCCGCCCCATCGGCCCTGGTCGCGGTGAACGTCAGCGCCGCGAGCTGCGCATGCGTGCCGACGACGCTGGTGACGTTGTGATACGTCCGCGAGCCCGCCTGCACCGTCACCTTCGAGACCATCGTCGGATCGCCGGCCGGCGTCGACGGCGTGGCGCGCGCGCGAAACGCGATGCGCACCTCGCCGAGCTCGGCCTGCCCTTCCGGAACGCTGTCGGAGTGCGCGGCGTCGGGCGTCCCCGCGGCGCCGATCCGCACGCGGTAGCGAAACGGCGTGTCGGCAGCGCCCGGGTGGGGCACGGTGAACGTCGGCGTCCGCAGCGCCGTTCCCTGCCGGCCGTCGGGCAGCTGCCACCACACGCCGCGCTGGGTCTCGTCGCCGCTGCCGGTCAGCGTGAATTCGACGTAGATGCTCGCGGTGTGCGTGGTGTCGTCGACCGGCACCGCGAAGTCGCCGGCGCCGCTCGGGGCCGGCGTCACCTCATCGGCGTGCCCGTTCACCTCGCGCATCACACGCAGCTGCGCCAGCGCGCCTCCCGTCGAATCGCGCCCGAGCTGGATCGCCA
>DATIPJ010001191.1:0-4682 GCA_035472155.1 Kofleriaceae bacterium | reverse complement strand
CCCGCGGCGTCTACCGTCGGCGGGGCCTGCTGGCACAGCGGCGCAGCGGCGAGCGAGAGCACGTCGAGCGCGATGCCGGCCTTGTCCTCGAGGCGCATTGCCTCACGGCCGGTGGTGGCATCCCACAGCCGGATGGCGCTCTCGCCATCCTCGTAGGCGAGGACGTTGGCATCGAGCCAGCGCGTGGGGAAGCGGCTCTTGGCCGACAGCAGGTGCTTGAACGTGCCGGTCTTGGCGTCGGCGACATACAGCGACGGCGCCGCGTCGCGCGCGCACGGATCGACCGCGGTCGCGAACGCGATGTGGCCGCCGCTGGGCGACACCGCGATCGACGACTGCGCCGCCGCCCCCGACTCGGGGACCTGGATCAGCTTGCCCGCGGCGGTCTTGATCGTCGGGGTCACCGGTGGGTCGCCGGTGAACGCCCCGGTTGCGCCGTCGGGGACGCGCACCAGGTTGCCCTCGTCGAGCGACACCACGATGCGCGGCACGGGCAGCGCGGTGGTCGCCTTGGTCAGCTTGCCGGTCGTGCGATCGACCGACGACACCACCGGCTCGCCAACGGTCCACCGGCCGGTCGCCGGCGCGGTCGAGACCAGCAGCTGATCGCCCGCGCCGTAGCCGACCGCGATCTCGCGGGCCGGCCCGAGCGCGATGCGCGGCGTCGCCGCCTTCCACTCGGTGGTGTCGAGCACCTGGAGCCAGGCGTGCGCGAACAGCGGCGGCGACTCGCTGCCGGCCGGATCGGGCTTGTCGCGATCGATCTTGTCGAAGCCGATGATCGCGACCTCGCCCGGGCTCGCGCTGTTCCCGCCGCTGCTCCCGGCGCGGGTCGACGACGCGGGCCGCACGAAGCCGACCAGCTGGTGCTCGGTGTGCGTCAGCCGGAAGAACCGGCGGGTCTCGCGGTCGAACGCGTACAGCTCGCCGCGGCTCGTCGAGGTCTGCACGCCCGCGTCCTTGGGCCACTTGAACGCGCTGCGCCGTCCGACCAGCCACAGCCCGCTGGCGATCCGCCGCGCGTACTCGTCGCGGATCTTGGCCGCGAGCGCCTTGACCGACTGGCCGTGCGGCGAGGCCATGAACCCCTTGAGATCCTCGTCGGCCAAGGTCGGCGCGTACTGGAGATAGTCGGCGGCGATCGCGGTCACCAGGTGGTCGACGGCAGACGCCGGGTCACCGGTCTGGGCGAGCCCCGCGGCGAGCAGTCGATGCGCCCCCAGATGTGCTGGATCTTTGGCCAGTGCCGCATCGGCCTGTGCGCGGACAGCGGGCCAGTCCTTCTTGCGATAGGCGGCGGCCGCCCGCTCGTAGGCGGGAGCACCCGCTTCATACATGAAGTTGAAGCGCTTGATCTGATCGACACCGACCACGGGCATCGCGAGCGGCGCGGCGGCGGGACCGGTCGCCGCGTCATCCTTGGCTTTTGGCCCTTCGGACTTGTTGCCGCAGCCGGCCACCAGGACCACGAGCGAGAGCCAGGGGACGACGACCGAGCGATGCATGGGACCTCATGGATCTAACGCACCAGGCGCGCGAGATCGCGTGACGCTGCAAGTTTATGTGGCACCATGCGCCGCATGAAGACCCTCATCGCCATCCTCGTCCTCGTGGCGGCCGTCGCGTGTAGCCATGACAAGCCCAAGGTCGCCAGTCCCAAACCCGAAGCGACCAACGAGCCGGAGGCACTTCCGGAGAAGCCGGCGCCTGCCATCGAGAAGGACACGCAGGTCAGCCCCGGGCTGGCGCTGTCGGGCGATCTGGCGAGTCTCTGCAACATCAAGTCGGCGATGACGACGAAGGCGAACCCGCAGTTCGACTACGACAAGGACGAGCTGACCACCGAGGACCGCGCGGTGCTCGATCAGCTCGCGACCTGCCTCACCAGCGGCCCGCTCAAGGGCAAGCCGGTGTCGCTGATCGGCCGCGCCGACCCGCGCGGCACCGAGGAGTACAACCTCGGCCTTGGCTCGCGGCGCGCGGCCTCGGTCAGCCAGTACCTCGGCCGCCTGGGCGTCTCCGAGCCGCAGATGACGGTCTCGACGCGCGGCGCGCTCGAGGCGACCGGCAAGGACGAGGCGGGCTGGAAGCAGGACCGCCGCGTCGACGTTCAGCTGCGCACGAACTGAACCTCCCGGCACGAAGCGACATGGCCGGCTTCGAAGCAGACGGGGACCTGCGACGCAGGTCCGGTGCAGTCTCCGCGGAGCCGAAGAACCAGGCGCGCTGCTTCGAGCGCGTTACTCCGCGCGCTTCGCGGTCGCGATCCAGGTCGCGGACGGCATCAGCACGACACCGCCCGCGACGACATGGCGCGCGAGCACGGCGCGCACGCTCTCGGTGACCGCGGCGCGCTGCTCCGGGTGGTTGCGCAGCATGCGCCCGAGCGGCCCGACATGGAATGTGAGGTCGAGCGCGGCCTCGAGGTCGTTGCCACCGATCGCTTCGTCGTGCGCGGCGAGGGCGATGTCGGTGAAGCCGGCGGCGGAGAGGATGCCGGTGACGCGCTCGCGGTCGGCGAACGCGAACGGCCCGGGCGCATCGGGCGGGCCGGGCTCGGGCGGCGGCAGGCCGGCGGCGACGGCCGCGGCGAGCGGCGCCATCATCAGCGGGTTCTCGTCGGGCCGGCGCCAGCACACGAACGCGAGGCGGCCGCCCGGGCGCAGAGCGCGCGCGAGGTTCGTGAACGCCGCGACCGGATCGGCGAAGAACATCACGCCGAATCGCGAGTACACCGCGTCGTGGCCGGGCGCGAACGCGTGGGTCTGCGCGTCGGCGGTGACGAACTCGGCGCGATCCACGCCCGCGGCCGCGGCGCGGCGGCGCGCGATCGCGAGCAGCGGCTCGGAGATGTCGACGCCGAGCACGCGTCCGTCGGGCCCGACCGCATCGGCGAGGTCGAGCGCGGTCTGGCCCGAGCCGCAGCCGATGTCGAGGATGCGCTCGCCGGCGCGCGGCGCGAGCGCGCGCTGCACGGCGCGCCCGAGCGGCAGGAGCTGGTTGTCGAGGCGCTCCTGCATCGCCACCCACGTCGCGCCCTGGACGCCGTTCCACAGCGCGATCTGTTCGTCATTGCTGGCCATCGCGCAAATCTACCGGAGTATCGTGGAGCCGTGATCCTCGCCCGCTCCGATGCCGCCCGTGCCGCACACCAGCTGGTCCTCGCGCTGCAACAGCGCATGGCCCGCGCCCAGGAGGCGGTCGCGCGCGGCGCCGGCGAGGCCGACCGCTTCGAGGACGCCACCTGGCTGCGCGATGGCGGCCGCCACGGTGGCGGATCGCGCCTCGGCCTGGGCAGCACGCGCATCTTCGATCGCGCATCGGTCAACGTGTCGCAGGTCCACTACGACGACGAGCCCGACAAGCGCCTGAGCTCGGCGACCGCGCTCTCGACCATCATCCACCCGCGCCACCCGCACGCGGCGTCGGTCCACATCCACACGAGCTGGACCGAGATGCGCGATGGCACCGGCTACTGGCGCATCATGGCCGACCTCAACCCGGCGATCCCCGACGCCGCCGCGCGTTCCCGCTTCATCGACGCGCTGCGCGCCGCCGCCCCGGGCGTCTTCGATGAGGCCGCGCGCCAGGGCGACCGCTACTTCTACATCCCGGCGCTCGATCGGCACCGCGGGGTCGTGCACTTCTACCTCGAGCAGTACGCCACGGCCGACCCCGCCGCCGACGCCGCGCTCGCCCGCACGGTCGCCGAGGCGGCGATCGATACCCACGCGGCGATCGTCACCGACGCGCTCGCGACCGCGCCGCCACCCGACGAGGCCGCGCGCACCGCGCAGCTCGCCTACCACACCGTCTACCTGTTCCAGGTGCTGACCCTCGATCGCGGCACGACGTCGGGCCTGCTCGTTCACGATCAGAACGACGTCGGCATCCTCGGCTCCTTGCCCTCTCACGTCGACCGCGCGCTCCTCGCGAGCTGGCGCGCGCGCGTCCCCGCGCCGGTCGACCAGCTCGTCGACCAGCTCCTCGCCGCCCTGCCGCCCGGGCCCACCGGCGCTCGGGTCGAGGTCACCGACGACACCAAGCGCGCCCTCGCCGCGGCCGTCCGCGCCTTCTACCGCGCCCACCCGGGCGCCCTCGAGCTCCAGGCGCGCGGCAACGTCATCCCGCCGACCGTCGCCAACCACCGCTGAGCGTTCCGAGCCTCAGGTGACCGGGTCGCCGGGTGCCTCGAGGATCCGCGCGACGAGCGCTGCGGACAGCGGCGGGGCCAACGCCGCGGCGAGCGCGGCGGGCAGGTGCTCGCGGCGGTGTAAGCGGGGGAGGGCGACGCCGGCGCGGTCGATCGCAAAGCGCAGGGCGAGCTCCGCGACATCCAGACACTCGACGTGCTCGGGGCGGGCGGTGGTCGCCGCGATCTTCTTGGCCGCCTCGGACGCGCGGACCACCGCAGGCTCGCGCTTGACGAGCGGCGCGAGGCGCGCGAGGGCGACCGCGATGCGCTCGAGGGCAGCGTCGTCGAGATCGCGGCGGTCATCGCGCAGCGACAGCACGGCCCCCGGGCCGAGCCGGCCGGCGAGGGCGCCTCCGGCGAGCGGCTGGCGCGCCAGGATCGCGAGCCCGCGCTTGGTGGCCGCCTCGAACAGCGGCTCGGCGGCGCGCTCCCACACGCAATACACCACCGACGCCGCGGCGAGCCAGGGCTCGGCGAGGAGCGCGGG
>DATIPJ010001190.1:0-6604 GCA_035472155.1 Kofleriaceae bacterium | reverse complement strand
CCCGTCATGTGACCGCGGACTCACGCGATCTCGCCACCCTCCGCGCCGTTCTCCTTACCACCGTCCTTGTCGGGTGCCAGGCCCTGGAGGTACACGAGACTGTGCGCTCCGATCTTGGTGTGCATGAGCCAGCGTGCGGCTGCGTTGATGTCGCCCGCGCCCTCGCCCTGGCCCGTGGCCTCCACGAACTTGGCGGCGAGGAACTTTTGATCACCGGTGTTGATCGGGTAGTCCGAGGGTCCCTTGGTGGGTAGCTCGATGGTGACGATGTTCTTCTCGTTCCAGCTGACCGCGATCGGCTGAAAGGTCCGTCCGGACTCTCCGCCGGGGAAGTGCTTCTTGACTTCCTTGTCGGTCGTATCGAGGTGGAAGGACACATCGGCGATCACCGGGATACGAACGTGCTTGGGGAGGTTGTTCAACGCGAGCTGACCGAGCGATTTGGAGATGTCGGGGTCGTGGTCGCCTCCGAGACCCTCGGGGTGGAATTGATAGTCCCAGGCGTGCTTGTCGATCCCGGGCGTGTGGAACCTCGTCACGCTGACGTGGCCGCCCTTGGGACCGACGAGCAACCCGAGATGGAGATACCCCTGCATTCCGCCGTAGGTGTTCGTGTCACCGAAGTCGCTTTGGATGCCATTGAGCGGCGCGGTCGACAGCTTGCCCTTGCCGAGATCGGTCGCATTCTTGCGATTCGGGTTCTTGCCGAAGCTCGACTGCGCGAGCGCAGAGAACCACTTGGCGAGCGTGATGTTGTACTGGAGCTGGGTCGCTTCAGCGGCGTGGTGGTTCAGTGCATTGCGGATTGACTTGATCTCTTCGATCGTCTCCTTCGCCTTGTCCGGGTGATGACGCACGAAGATCTTCTTGTCGTGCCGCATGAACGAAAAGCGATCTGCCGTCGTGCGCTTGACATGATCGAGCGCGAGGCGCTGCGCCAGCACGAAGTCATGCGCCCTGTCATTGGTCTGTTCCACTAGCACGTGTGTGCTGTGCTTTGCGCCGTCGAACAGGTGCTTCTCGAGATCTTTCTTGACGGCATCGGCGACCTTTGCCAGGACCAGGCTGCCGATGTGGGCGGTCGCTGTATCGAGCGCGATCTTGCCGAGCTCGGCGAGCACGCTGCCGGGCACCTTCTCGCGATGTGCGGCGAGCCGCTGGTCCAGCTCGGCGAGAGATTCCTTGCGATTGTCGGTGATCTCCTCCCATGCATTTTTCGAGAGATCGAAGTACAGATCGACTTCGTCTTCGGCATTCGATGCCCTGGCAGTTGGCTCTGACGTCGACGCAGACGCCGCCGCCGGCGAGATCGCCGCCGACGATGCCGAGAGGTTCCCGGTGAGCGTCGATTTGCCGACCGTCGATGCGTCGTGTGGATCGTGTGCATCGTGATGCCCCGACCCGGTGAGCGAGTGACCTTTTCCCGGTTCCGACCTGTGCTCGCGCATGACCGTCCTACTGCGATCGCGCGAATGATTCCCCCCGAGATCGATCGTCGAGTCGCGATGATTTATCTGGCGCAGGCGGTGCTGTGTGACGGCGCACGCGGCCCTGTCGATATGCACACAGCCGACCGCGAATCGAGCGCTCTATCAACAACGAGTGTGCACACGACGATCCGCAATCAGGAGATCGTTTACTTGATCTCTTGGTTCTGGTGCGCGTGCAGGAAGCCCATGCCGTGCTGCCCGATCTTCTCGGTCAAGAGCCACTTCGCGGCCTCGTTGACATCACCCTTGTGGAGCGCATGCGCGAACGACTTGGCCAGGAACGTGCGATCCGCGGTCGTGACCGGGAAGTCGTCGCCGCGGGTCGGTAGCTCGACGGTCACGATGTTCTTCTCGTTCCAGCTGATCGCGATCGGCCCGTGGCCCGTGGGGAAGTGATCCTTCGCCTTGCTGTCGCGCGGGTCGAAGTAGAACTTCACGTCGGCGACGACCGGAAGGTGGATGCGCTGCAGCAGATCGTTGAGCGCAAACTCGCCGAGCGGCTTGGCGAGCTGCGGGTCGTCGCCCTTGTCGGCGCCGGCGGGGTCGCGAAGGCTCCACGCATGGGGGTCGATGCCCGGCGTCGCGAACCTGGTGATCTTCGCCGCGCCCGTGAAGCCGACGAACACCTCCATGTGCACGAAGCCCTGCTTGCCGTGATACTCCTTGGCGCCGAAGTTGCTCCTCCCGCCGCTGTTCACCGGGTTCGTCGCCAGGCGGTCCTTGCCGAGGTTGCTCGCGCCCTTGCGGTTGGGATTGCCGCCGAAGCTCGACTGCGAGAGCGCAGCGAACCATTTGGCGATGCTGATGTTGTACTGGATCTGGAACACGTTCTTGCCCTGGCTGCCGAGCGCGGCCGCGATCGACTTGGCGTGATCGATCGCCGACGTGCGGTGCCCGGAGTGCTTGTTGAGGTCGTGGAGGATCGATGCTTTCACATCGGACACGCGATCCATCGTGGTCTTCTGCGCCTTGTTGAGCGCGTGCTCCTGGAGCTGCACGAAGGCGTGGGCGTGCTGGTTCGTGCGCTCGACCCGCACGTGGGTCGCGTTCTTTGTGCCGTCGAAGATCTTGCGCTCGACGAGCCCCTTCACCGGCTGAACGACCTGCTGGACCACCATGCCGCCGATCTGGTCGGTGGCCAGGTCGAGCGCGGTCTTGCCGAGCTCGGCGAGGAGGCTGTTGGGGACCTCCTCGGTGTGCTGCTGCAGCACGCGATCGAGCTCGGTGAGCGCACGGATCCGCTCGTCGTGGATGTAGTTGGCGGCGTTGGCCGCGTGCTCGAACTGGCGATTGATCTCGACCTCGGCGTCCGAGCTCGATGCCTGAGCGGTCGGCTCGGCCGACGCCGCCGAGGCCTTGACGTTCTGGGTGAGCGAGGATTTGCCGACGGCGGGTGCGTCGTGTCCGTGCGGCGACGACGCCGCGTTGCCTTTCCCCGGTTCGTGCTGGTGCTCGCGCATGCCCGTCATACCCGGATCGACGCGCGCTTCCTCCCCTCGAGCCGGCGATCGCGCGACGAAGATCGCGGCGCTGTATGCGCGCGCACGGCGGCGCTTCGATCTGCACACAGAAGGCAGCGATCGAACGCCGATCGTCGTCGAGATTGCACACAGAAGTCCGCACTTCGGACGCCGCGACATCTGCGGATCGGCGAGCTCGCAGCGATGCGGGTTACGCCGCGGCGCCGTCGATCGCGACGCGCTCGAGGTCGGCCCAGTTGGGGCCGGCCTCGACGCCGACGACGAGCGGGACCTCGAGCTCGAACGCGTGGCGCATCGCCGTGGCGCAGATGCGCGCGGCGTCGGCGAGCTCGGCTTCGGGGACCTGGAACAGGACCTCGTCGGCGACTTGCAGCAGGGGAACGCTGCCGAGGCCGTGGCGGCGCAGCGCGCGGTCGGCCTCGAGCAGCGCGCGGCGCGAGACGTCCGCGACCGAGCCCTCGTGCGTGGCGCGGCGGGCGAGTCGCTCGGCGTACGACCGATCGTGCGAGTCGAGCGACTCGAGGCCGCCGATCGGCCAGTGCCGGCCGGCGATCGTGACGATGTAGCCGCGCTCGCGCGCGAGGCGGTGCTGCTCGTCCTGAAACGCGCGCACCATCGCGTAGCGGCGGTCGAAGCGCGCGATCAGCTCCTTGGCCTCGGCGGCCGGGACGCCGAGCTGGAGCGCGAGGGCGCTGGCGCCCTGGCCGGCGAAGGTCGCGAAGTTGACGACCTTGCCGAGCTGGCGATCGTCGGGGGTGACGGCCTCGACGGGCTTCTCGAGCACGGCGGCGGCGGTGAGCGTGTGCATGTCGTCGCGGCGGCGCAGCGGCTCGACGAGCGCCGGGTCCTTGGTCAGGTGGGCGAGCACGAAGAGCCCGAGCTGGTTGAAGTCGACCGACATGAGCAGGCAGCCGGGCGGGGCGACGAACGCGCGGCGGATGCGCGCCATCTCCGGCGTGCGGCCGGGGACGCGGCCGAGATCGGGGTTGGTGTTGATGAGGTGGCCCGAGAACGAGCGCGCGGGGTGAAAGCGCGAGTGGACGCGGCCGTCATCGTCGACGCAGCGCCGGAGCGCGATCACCCAGCTGTCGCGCAGCCTGCGCAAGAGGCGCCAGCGGATCACGAGCGGGACGATCGGGTGGGCGTACTCGATGCGCTCGAGCGCCTCGTTGGCGACGCTCCAGCCGGTCTTGGTGTGGCTGACGATCGGCAGCTTGAGCTGCTCGAACAGCACGCTGCCGAGCTGCTTGGACGAGTTGATGTTGAACGAGTGGCCGGCGAGGGCCTCGATCTGGCCCGTGAGCTCGCGCTCGATCTCGGCGAACGCCTGCTCGGCGCGGTCGAGCTCGGCGGGGTCGACGATGAGGCCCGTGAGCTCCATGCGCACGAGCGCATCCGACAGCTCGAGGTACTCGGCCAGCCGCGGCGGATCGATCGCAGGGGCGAGGGCGCGCCAGATCGCGATCGAGGCCTCGGCGCCGTGGCCCGCCATGTCGGCGGCGCGCTCGACCGGCAGCTGCGACCAGGCCTTGCGCAGCCGGCCGACGCCGCGCACGGCCTCCTCGTCGGGGAGCGCGCGGCCGAGCACGTGTTTGGCCACCAGCGGCAGGTCGTGCGGCGCCCAGTTGCTGGGCTCGGTGAGGTGCGACGCGCACGCCGAATCTCCGGCGATGCCGGCCAGCGTGATGCCGCGGCGGCGCAGCGCGACCACCGTGGCGACCAGGTCATGCCCGAGCTTGGGGATGCGATCGTCCTCGAGCCACGCGGCGAGCGCCGGCCACGCGGCTGACGCGGCCGCCACGTACAGCGCCTCGCCGCGCCCGGTCGAGAGCGCAACGCCGGTCAGCTCGGACCGCACGGGCGCCGGATCCTCGAGCAGCGCATGGAGCGCGATGGGCCCCTCGCCGAGGCGGGTGAGCCCGGCCTGCAGCTGCTCGGCGGTCTCGCACACCTCCACCTGGATCGAGCCACCATCCGGCGCGAGCAGCTCGGCGAACCCGAGCCGGTCATACAGCTCATTGAGCGCCGCGGCTGCGGGCGCCACATAGGCCAGCTGGTCGAGCGGCACCGGGAGCGGCGGGTCCTTGTCGAGGCGGGCGCGCGCCAGCTCGCGTGGGATGTCCTCCCGGGCGGCGCGCAGCACGTTGCCCAGCCGCCCGGTGATCGAGTCGGCGATCGCGAGCGCGGCCTCGGCGGTTCCGTACGTCTCGAGGATCGCGGTCGCGCCCTTGGCGCCGATGCCCTTCACACCGGGTAGCGCGTCGTCATCGCCCACCATGCCGAGCCACGCTGCGACGCTCGCGGGCGGCACGGTGAACCGCTTCTGGACGATCTCCGCGGTGTACCGCGTGTCCTTGTTGGCGTCGTACCACCACAGCCGATCGTTCACGAGCTGCGCATAGCGCTTGTCGGCGCCGACGACGATCGCGTCGCCGCCCGCAACGAGGGCCGCGCGCGCATACGCCGCGACGAGGTTGGGCTCATCGTCGCTTCGCACCACGCGCATCCCGAGCGTGGCCATCAGCTCGGCGAGCGGGCCGACCTGCTGCGCGAGCAGCGGTGGCCATCCGGGCCGCGGCGCGCCCGTATCGATCACCGCGACCGCATACGCTGGGACCTTGAACGCGAGCACGCGGTGAATCGCGCGCGCCACCGCAAACAGCGCGCCCACCGGCTCACCGGCGCGCGACTTGCGATCCGTCGGTACGACGAGGAAGCCGCGCGCCAGCAGATTCGTGGCGGAGACGACGAGGGTACGATCAGGCATCGACCGGCCCAGCGCACTCTAGGGCCGTCCCCCGGTGTAGGCAACTTCAGCGACGGCGGGTGGCCCGTGCGCGGCGAGCGGCGCGGCGAGTCCCCCGCTCGCGACCCTGGCGCCGACCCGGTGGTGCGGCATTCACCGCGCAGCGCAGCGCGACCGATTCGATCGCACCAGCGAGCGCCCATCCGCATCCAACATCGCGATCGGGCGCCACGGCCAGCGGGGGAAGCGTGTCGCACGGTCCGCCATTGACCGTGCAGCCCACCGGCCGTCCGAGCCCGACGACGACGAATCCAAACGACGTCGAGCTACCGGGCGCCAGCGTCCCGTTCCAGGCCGCATTGTCGAAGATCAGGTGCTGGCCAGAGCCCGAACGTACGGCGTCCCAGGTGCTGGACGTCGACGAGCCGGGAGGCAGATCGAAGATCACGCGCCAGGCGGTGACGTCTCCGGGGCCGTCATTGGTGATCGTGTACTGCGCCTGGTAGCCGGTCTCCCAGGACGCGACCTCGACGTAGTTCGCTCGTGCCCCGAGGGCGAACGCAGGCCCAGCGACCAGTAGAATGGCGCCGGCAACGATCAATGAAGACGCCAGCTTGAACACGTTGTGAACGGACGGCAGCGGCATGGTGGTGTCCTTTCGCTACGACGTTCTCGGTCCTACGACGCTATCTGGTATCAAATTGGTATCTTCAGTTCAAGACCTATGAAGTACCACCACCGGTTGTCGAGTCCGGCGAGTATCCGTGAGACGTATCCAAGTCATTGCCACGGCTGGGCATTCCGGCCTAGTGCCGGCAGGGTGAGGGACGCGGCCTCGGAGCAGCGATAGCCTCGTCGTGGTCAAGGCACGGCCGGGCCGGTGGTCA
>DATIPJ010001189.1:0-6555 GCA_035472155.1 Kofleriaceae bacterium | reverse complement strand
TCAGGGGCTTCATCGCGTCGCGCACCGCTGCGAACAGCGCACGACCGTGGCCCTGCGAGCGCGTCAGCTCGCGCGTACCGCTGCGCAGCGCAATGGCAACGTCGAACCCATCGCCTTCCTTGGTGACCTTGCCGTCGATGTACGCGTCCGTCGCACGGTTTGCCTCGGCGAGCGTGCGCATGCGCGCCTCGCGATCGGCGTAGGGATCCGCCGGGAAGTCATCGGTCGGCTCGCGAGGCAGTGCGAGAAGCTCGGCGGGGATGCGGGTGCGTGCGGTCGCGCCACCGAGCACCACGCGCGCACGCTCGCACACCAGCGAAGCCGCGGCCGCGCCCAGCCAGGCGGCTGGCTCGTCGAACCCGGAGACCTCCATCACCGGGCAGCCCAGCACCGAGCTCGGCGCATCGAGCGGTGAGCCATGCCCGCGGAGCTGTGAACCGACGACCAGCCCACCGGCGGCAACGAGCGCGATCGCGACGCTGCGGCGCCTCCACCGCGGCGGGCGCGACCGGCGTCGACGACGCGCGGGCGCGGCGCGCCTCGCTTCCTCGAGCTCGGCCGCGCCGGCGATCATCTCGGCGGCGGTGACGGTTGTATCCAGCGGCGCGCCGGGCTCGACGCCAGCACGGACCGGGCGCTCCGCCGCGCGTGGCGCAGGCTCCGCAATGTCCTGCTCCGCCCGGAGCTCCGGCGATTCGACCCCGAAGATCTTGCCCAGCGCCTGCGCCGCCGCGCCCGCGCTCGCGAACCGGCGTTGCGGATCGATCGAAGTCGCCTCGGCAAACCACGCATCGAGCGCGCGGGGCAGCGCAACACCCCACCTCGCGGCGCGCGCAGAGACAGGCTCCGTCGGACCGCGCACGGCGACGAGAGCGAACGCCAGCGCGTCCTGCGTGCGCTCCCACTCGTCGGTCCAGTACGCACGGCCGGTGAGCAGCGCGTACGTCACCATGCCGAGCGCGAACACGTCGGTCGCGGCGCCCACCGGAGCTCCGATCCGGAACTGCTCCGGCGCCATGTACATCGGCGTCCCGGCGATCGCGGCCGACTCGTCGGTACCGCCGCCGATCGCGACGCCGAAGTCGAGGATCTTGAGGCGCGGTGCCTCGCCATTGCGCTCATCGCGAAACAGGTTCGCCGGCTTGAGGTCGCGATGGACAATCCCTGCGCGGTGCATCCGGTCAAGCGCCGATGCCGCCTGGTGCAGCCACAGCGCGACCTCGGCGGGAGCGAGAGGGCCGAGCCGCTTGAGGCGCTTGTTCAGGTCCTCACCATGCAACAGCTCCATGACGATGAACCGCACCCCGGTATCTGCATCCATGCCAACGTCGAACACGTCGACGATGAACTGGCTGTCGATCTGACCCGCGATCCGCGCTTCGCGCCTCCAGCGCTCGCCATCCTCGGGCCGTTCGCCAAGCGGTCGGTGCATCACCTTCAGCGCGCGTCGGCGATCGGTCTCGGTGTCGACGACCTCGTACACGGCACCCATCGCGCCAGCGCCGAGCCGACGCAAGACCCGATAGCGCCCTGTGAACACCGTGCCCTCCTGCACCGAGGCAGACGTTACGCCGAGTCAGAGCTCGTCGCGAATACAATCGCCGAGCACACGCCGCCGTCCGCGCTTGATTCCGCTGGCTAGCTCACTCGGTGCGCAGCGCCTCGACCGGCTGGATCTTGGCCGCATAGTAGGCGGGGAGCATGCCGGCGAGGGCGCCGAAGACCGCGATCACGCTGGCGGCCGTGAGCGCGATGCCCAGGCTGGGATCGGGCGGAGCGAACGGGAGGTCGGGGAGCTTCTCGAGCACCTTGCCGACGAGCTCGAGGAGCGCGACGCCCGCGGCGACGCCGAGGTAGCCGAAGAGCACGGTCAGCACCACCGCCTCGGAGACGATCATGCGAATCACGCTCGCCGGCGTGGCGCCCAGCGCCTTGCGCACGCCGATCTCCTTGGTGCGCTCGCGGACGGTGATCAGCATGATGTTGGACACGCCGACCACGCCGGCGAGCAGGCACATCGCACCCGCTGCCCACATCACGAAGTTGATCAGGAAGAACAGCATGGTCATCTTCCCGAACTCCTTGGACGTGTTCCACGCGCCGATCGCGTCGTCGTCGTCGGGCGCGACCTTGTGGCGCTGCTTGAGCGTGCTCTTGACCTCGTCCTCGAGGGCGCTGCCGTTGATGCCCGGCTGGCCCACGATCGCGAAGAAGTCGACGCGATCGTTGTAGTTGAATGCGCGCTGGAACGTGGTGAACGGAATGTGGATCGTGTTGAGGATGCGGTCGGCGCGCTGGCCGGTCTGCTTGGACCCGAACACTCCGACGACCTGGAAGTAGATGCCGTTGGCCTCGATATAGGTGCCGATCGGATCGGCGCCGCCGTAGAGCTGCTCGACCACGCCTTCGCCGAGCACGGTGACCTTGCGCCACTCGTCGACATCGCGCTGGTTGATGAATCGGCCCGCGCGCATCACCGGCGTCTGGACATACTGGAACGCGGGGTAATCGCCCGACACCTGGAACGCACCGGTCTTGGTGCCGTAGCGAACGTTGGAGCCCTGGTTGAAGCCGCCGCGCTGCGCGCGCGGTGCCAGGTGGAGCACGCCCGGCAGCCGGCCGAGCGCCTCGATGTCGCCGTTGTCGTACTTGACCTGCCGCCCGATCGGCAGCCCGGCGTACGGCTTGGTCGTGCGCTGCCCCCACACGAACACGGCGTTGGTCGCGAAGCCAGCCATCCGGCGCTGGACGCCGTGCTCGAGCGAGCGGCCGAAGCCGATCATGAGCAAGAGGATCACGATCCCGAGGAAGACGCCGAGACCGGTCAGGACCGTGCGCAGCTTGTTCTTGCGCAAGGTCGCCGTGATCTCGCGCCAGTTGTCGATGTCGAGGACGGGGATCATCCGTCCCTCAGCGCCTGGATCGGGTTGACGCGAGCCGCGGCGCGCGCCGGGAACAGGCCGGCGAGCGCGCCCGCGAGCACGAGCAGCAGCGTCGCCCCCAGCGCGACCGTCATGTTGACTTCGGGATGCGCGAACATGTCGGTGGGCGGGAGCAGGTTGTCGATCAGCGCGAGCGAGCCGATGCCGGCGACCAGGCCCAGGTAGCCAGCGAGCGTGGTGATGAACACCGACTCTTGCACGATCGAGATCACGATGTGGGACGGCGTCGCGCCCAGCGCCTTGCGCACCCCGATCTCGCGCGTCCGTTCGCGCACCACGATCATCATGATGTTGGAGACGCCGATCACGCCGGCGACCAGCGAGCAGATGCCCATGAACACCACGAACACGCGGATGCCGAGGAAGATCTGCAGGAAGCTCTCGAACTGCTCGGCGTTGTTGCGGACGCGCACCGCCTGGGTGTCGTCCGGCGAGAAGTGGTGCGCCGCCGCGAGCGACTCGAGCGCAGCGCGGGCGACCCGCTTGGACTCGTCGACCGTGACGTCGGGGCCGAGCGTGAACATCGTCTGGTGGACGTGGTCTGCGCCGTTGAACGCGGTCTGCGACGTGGTGATCGGGATGTAGATCTTCTCGCGCTCGCCCTCGCCACCGTCGTCGGTGAACAGCCCGACCACCTGGAACGGGATGCGGTTGATCTCGATCCAGCGACCGACGATGCCGTCGGTGGTTCCGAACAGGAAGCGCGCGACGGGCTCGCCGATCGCGCACACCTTGCGCTTGTCCTGGATGTCGACCTCGTTGAGGAACCGCCCCGTCACCATGATGGTGTTCTCGAGGTAGAGGTGGTCTGGGTGCACCGAGCGCACGTCGTAGGGCGAGACCTTGTTGCCGACCCGCGTCAGCACCGGCGCCGACCGGCCGTTGCCGATGATGAACCGGCCGGTGATCTTGTCGACGCCGGGCAGCCGGTCGATCGCCGCGACGTCGCGATTGGCGAACATGATGCGGCGCCCGATCGGCATGCCTTCGTGCGCGACCGCGGTCCTGCCGGCGAACATCCACACCGAGTTGGTGGCGTCGTCGGCGAACTCCTGCTGCACGCCGTTCTGCAGCCCGTTGCCCATGCCGAGCAGGAACACCAGCATGAAGATTCCCCACGCCACCGAGAACGCGGTCAGCAGCGAGCGCAGCTTGCTACGCCACAGCGTATCGAGGATCTCGCGCCAGCGATCGAGGTTGAACATGACTACGCCGACACGAGATCCCACGCTAGCGCCCGCGGTTGAGGCTCGCCAGATCTTAGCCGGTGAGACACCTGGGACGGGTGCGACGTGAGCTCACAGACCGCGGCGCAACCGCGCGACCGCTCGCCGACTACTCGGTGACCAGCAGGTACGGAAAGCCGCCGAGGACCGGAAAGTTGCTGTGGAGGTTCCACCACACGCGCCCGGAGGGACCGACGAAGACGCGGTCGCCGACGCCGAGCTCCTCGGCATTGAGACCGCCGAGACCGAGGCCCGTGCTGAACGGGTGGCTGGCGCCGAACTGCCTCATCATCAGGTGCTGCAGCTGGGTGCGGTAGACGCCGGACACGGCGATGTTCTCACCGTTGGTGGCCAGGCCGTTGACGTCCGACATTCCGACGGTGCTCGACATGAGATGATCGCCGGCCTCCGAGAGCAGGACGAAGAACCCGTTGACCGAGCCCTCGGGGGTCGAGCCGAGGCGCAGCGCACCGCCGCCGAAGTCGATCGAGTCGACGAGCTCGCCGCCGAACAGCACCGCGTGGTTCGGATCGGACATGATGTGCGTGATCGCGGCTCGTCCGCTGAAGGTCCGGGTCCAGACCACGGAGCCGTCGAGGTTGTACCGGGTGATGCGCACGGTCCCGGGCTCACCCGATGCGATGAGCGGCTGATCGCCATCGAATCCAACCGCAGTCCCGGGGGCCGACAGCGCGCCGACGAACGCGCCGTCGGCTGCGAATCGAGTCGCGGTCACGCTGCCGTCCGAGAATGCCGCTGAGCCGACCAGCACGTCGCCGCCCGCGTCGGTCGTGGCCCTCTGGATCAGCGAGTTGGCGGCCAGGGTGACGCTCGACCTCCACAAGAACGCGAAGCCCGGGTCGTACTTGCGAACGGTGAGGGTCGAGAAGGTCGAGGTCGTACGGTCGATGCTCGAGATGAAGACGTTGCCGACCGCGTCGACCGCGAGCTCGCCGGCATCGAACAGCTGCGCGATGGTGTTGCCGCCGGCATCGAGCCGCTGCGTGATGTTGGCGTCGCTGATGAGCGCGCCGTCGTCGGGGAGCGGCGCGACGGTGTAGTTGCCTTCGCGGCTGAAGGCCAGGCCGGCCGACCGGACCGACGAGAGCGCGCAGAGCGTGAGACTGCCGGTCGGGCCGTCGACGATGACGGAGACGTGGTCGAGGTGGGTGGCCGAGGCCTGCGATGTGCGGAACCGGAACTGGCGCGCCAGCTCGAACGCGAAGCTCATACCATCGAACACGGAGTAGGTATGCGACGTCACGTCGCTGGTCATCCGGAAGCTGAAGGCGCGCGGAGTGTAGGTCCGGTTGAACTCGGATCGATAGGTGTCGCCGTCGCGCACGTCGATCACACCGTTCGGAGCGAACCGCATCGCAGCGGCCAGGTCGGAGAATCCCGATGGCTCGCCCGCGGACCAGCCGATCACGCCGTCGATGTTGGGCTCGCTCGGCGTGGCCTGGAACGTCAGGCTGCCGACGACCGTCGTGTCGCTCACGGGCTGCGTGATGAAGCCATCACCCGCGCTCGCCACCACGCAGCCATCGGCGGTGGTGGCATCGGCGACGACCGAGACGCCGCAGATCGCAATGCTGCCGCTCGCGCCGTCGACCTTGCTGGAGATGTCGCCGAGCTGCGTCACGCCTGACTGCTCGGTGCGAAACAAGGCATCACGAGCGAGTGCGTTATAGAAGGTGGAGTCCGGGAACCGCACGAACGCCGAGTACTTGTGCGTGCGGACGTCGACATCGATCCGGAGATGGTACGTGGTGCCTGCCGAGTACGGGAACGTGAAGATCGAGCGGTAGGTATCGCCGTCGCGGACGTCGATCGCCCCGCTGGCGTTGAAGCGCACGATGGCGGCGAGGTCGGTGAACGCGCCCGCGGTGCCGCCCGCGAGCCCGACCACGGCGTCGAGCCCGACGGCGGATGGCGTCGCGTCGAATTCGGCGTGAAATCGCTTGGTCTGACCGGGAAAGCCCTGGTTCCACCACGGCCCGCCCGCAGTCGCCGTCGCGCCGCAAGCATCGAGCGCCGCCGCGCGGTCACCCGCGGCGGATGTTTCGACGGTTCCATTCACCTCGCCGCTGTCGTTCATGACGTTGTTGCCACATCCGAGGACAAGCGCCGCAATTGCAGCGCACAGGGTGACGGATCGGATCTGGCGTTTTGCTCGGCTTGCCTGGGGTTGCAATGACTGACTGGTGGATTTCATCGTGGAGCGAGCACAGAGCAAGAACCGGTACAGCGTTCCGCGTCGATTCCGCCGAATGGCAATGATCGCAAACAGGCGAGTATGTCTAATGAGCGGTATCGGGTGCACGAGCGGCGAGGGGCCGACGCGTCGCCTTCTGCCGGCGGTGCGACGAGCGCAGGGCGGTCTCGGG
>DATIPJ010001188.1:0-2562 GCA_035472155.1 Kofleriaceae bacterium | reverse complement strand
ACCTCGAGGGGCCCCTTGTCGAGCAGCGGCTCGTCGGCTGCCTCGAACTGGTAGATCGCGTCGCCGCCGCACGCGACGATCGCATCGAGGATCGACAGCCACTCATCGTAGGCGCGTCGCGGCGAGTACTCGAGGTGTGCGACCTCGCTCTTGTAGTTCGCCCCCGCCTTGTTGACGGTCGCGGGCACCGGCGGGCGGACGACCAGAAGGTTCCCGTAGACGTCCGACAGCGCGGTCATTGCGATGACTCCCGTAGTCTGGTCATTGCCCCGAGGCCAACGGAAGTCGTTTCACCGCCGCGTGCCGGGTCGCCATCGCGCACACCGCGTCGACCCACGGCGCGGTCGCGTTGAGCGACGGCACCAGGATCAGCTCCTCGCCGCCGCCGCCCTTGAACTGCTGGCGCGCGCGGATCCCGATCTCCTCGACGGTCTCGAGGCAATCGGCGACGAACGCCGGGCACATCACCGCGAGGCGCCTGGTTCCGCCCTTGGAGAGCTGGTCGAGGACGTGATCGGTGTAAGGCTCGATCCAGGGCGTGCGCCCGAGCCGCGACTGGAAGCAGATCGTGGTGCGCTCGGCCGCGAGCTCCAGCCGCTGGGCGAGCGCGCGCGCCGTGGCGAATGACTGGGCGCGGTAGCAATGCGGGTTGTCGAGCCGGTCGCAGCAGGTGGCGGTCTTGAAACAGACCTTCTCGGTCCGGTCGGTCTTCACGATCTGGCGCACCGGCAGCCCGTGGAACGAGAACAGCACGTGATCGGGGCGGAACTCGGCGAGCTGCGGCCGGGCGACGGCGGCGAACGCATCGAGGAATCCCGGATCGTCGTAGAACGCGGGCACAAAGTCGAGCGGCGGCACGTTCCAGCGCTCACCGGCGAGCTCCATCACGCGGGCCTGCGCGGTGCCGGTCGACGACGACGCGTACTGCGGGAACAGCGGGAGCACCACGATGCGCTCGACCTCGGCCTCGGCGAGCTTGTCGAGCGCGGACGGCAGCGACGGCGAGCCGTAGCGCATGGCGAGCTCGACGTGCCACGCCGGTCCGAGCTTCGCGGCCACCGCGGCAGCCAGGTCCTGCGAGTGGTAGAGCAGCGGCGACCCGCGCTTCGGATCCCAGATCGTGGCGTAGGCATGGGCCGACTTCGCGGGACGGGTCGGCAAGATGATGAGGTTGAGCAGCATCGCGCGCCCGACCGCACCGATATCGAGCACCCGGGGGTCGCCGAGAAACTCGCGGAGGTAGCGGCGCACCGCGGGCGTGGTCGGTTCGTCAGGCGTTCCGAGGTTGATGAGGAGGAGACCGGTGCGCATGGCGGGCGGTACGGCGGGTGCCAAGGTTCGACCAGTATGACGTTTTGTCCCGTGAGAGAACCGGCGCGCGTACAAAACGGTGGTCGCTCTGCAACCCGGCGCCTGAGCCTCACGAGCCCAGCTGCGGGGCCCTCGGACCCCAAAAAAGGGCCTCCCGGGACCGGACTCCCAAAAGTCAAGGTTGGGACCGGGGCCTGGCTCGGGTTTTTGACAAGGCCCTGGAACGAACCGGGAGGCGGGGGATGAATCGTCATCCAAGCCACCAAAAACCGCTAACCATTGAAATCAATGAAAAATCATTTGTTCCACGGGCTTATAAGATGATTTGGGCTTCCTGTTTGACCTCCCAGGCGGGGGCTGCATTATCCACGGGTCATGGCTGGGTACCCGGGAAAGCCACTGCCCAAGAAGCTGGGGATCAAGGCAGGCCACAAGGTCTGCTTGCTCAACGCGCCCGGCAGCTTTGAACGTCACCTGGAACAAGGAGACGTCCGCATCACCCACGACCTGCGGCTGCCGCCGGTCGATGTGGTCGTGCTGTTCGTGGACCGCATCGCCGACCTGGAACGCCGGGTGGGTGACATCGCCGCCCGGCTCCACCCCGAAGGCGGGTTCTGGGTCGCGTTCCGGACCTCGGGGCGCGGCTCGGACATCACGGAGGACGTGGTGTGCCGCATCGCGCTCGCGGCGGGCATGGTTCACAACAAGGTCTGCGAGATCGATGACTCGTGGTCGGGTGTCCGCCTGGTCATCCGCGACGAGATCCGCGAGGCGATCGCGTATCGCGTCGTGCCGCCGCCGCCCGCGCTGTCGCGCCGCGTGCGCCGCACGACCGCCGCCGCGCGGATCGCGCGTCTCCCGAGCAGCAGCGGTGCAGGGTCGACCCTACACCGGGCGCGCGCGCGCTCCACGAAGTAGCGCGCGTCACGCCGCGCTGTGCTCGCGATCCGCGTGCGCGTAGCGCGGGTCACGCAGCCTCGCGCGACCGCGATCAAGTGTGCGCAGGCAATGCTTATTTCACGCAGCGCTGGGTTATGGTTCGCGCCATGGTTCGCCTTGTCCTCGCTGCGGTCGCGGCGCTTGCGGGCTGCTCGCAGACCGACAACGACCGGCCGGCGACGCTCCAGTACATCACCGAAGCGATCCTCCAGCCGAACTGCGCGCAGGACGTCTGCCACTCGTCGTACACGCGCGCCAAGGGCTACGCGTTCGACACGGTCGCCGCGGCGCGCGCGTCGATGGCGCCGGGGG
>DATIPJ010001187.1:0-4677 GCA_035472155.1 Kofleriaceae bacterium | reverse complement strand
TCAAGGCGCTCGCGCGCGACGTCGCCGACCGCTACCAGAGCGCCGCGCAGCTCGCCGCCGACCTCGACGCGCTGATCGGCAGCTATCGTTTCGATCCGAAGGAGCTGCGCCAGTTCATGCGCCAGCTGTTCCGCAAGGAGTACGCCAAGGAGGTCGAGGACACCCAGCTCTCGCTCGAGGCATCGCTCACATCGAGCAGCCTGTCGATGTCGGGCAGCCATCGCACGCAGACCTCGCCGCAGCTCCCGCTGGTGAGCGGCACGCCGACCGATACGATGCGGCTCGCGGCGCCCGACCGCGGCGATCGCACCGACCGCACCGACCGCACCGACCGCACCAACCTGGCCGATGCCGCGGAGCCCGATCCGGTGCAGAGCAGCGACAAGCCGCGCGGGTTCTGGGGCTCCTTGTTCAAGAAGCGCAAGTAGCGCATGCTCTGGGCGATGTCGCCCGCCCCGTCGCCGATCCTGCGCATCGCGATCCTCACCGTGATCGCGTATGTCGCACTCAACATTGCGTTCTACCTGATGTCGGGGAGCTACTTCGACTCGCACCACGAGATGGTCGCCGGGGTCGGCTCGGTGCCCGCGTACTCCCCCGACAAGGCGATGCACGTCCGCACCATGTTCGCGGTGTTCTCGGCCGTCGTGGCGGTGTTCGCGTTCGCGGCCGCGCTCCGGCCGCGCGTGGTCGGTCATCTGCTCTCCGTCCTTCTGGCCGCCGGCTACCTCGTCGGCGCGATCGCGGGATTCACGCACAACGCGCCCGGCGTGGTCGGCATGACGCTCCTGATCTCGGGCGTGCTGGTGCCCGTCCTGGCATGGCACTCGTTCCATCACTCGCGCCCGGCGTGGGCCTTCCTGGTCGCGATCTGCGGCGTGTTCGCAGTCGTCGGGCTGTTCGGTGCGCCGAAGGTCCGCGGGGCGCTCGACGTCAGCCTGTGGCTGACCATGATCCTGCCCGGGCTCAACGTGGTCGCGGCCGCCGCCCTGATTTCGCTCCGTGCCGAATATCTGGAGCGCGACACAGTGCAGGCCTGAGCTCTATGGATCTCGAAGACCGGCTTGCCGTCGGTCCATCCGTCCGCTAGAACGGACATAAATTCACGATCACGGAGGATGTCATGGCACTACAGCTCGGAGACGACGCACCCGACTTCACCGCCGAGAGCACCGAAGGCACGATTCGCTTTCACGAATTTCTCGGTAACGGCTGGGGCGTCCTGTTCTCCCACCCCAAGGACTTCACGCCGGTCTGCACCACCGAGCTGGGGCGGGTCTCGGCGCTCAAGCCCGACTTCGAGAAGCGCAACGTCAAGGTCGTTGGCCTCTCCGTCGATCCGCTCGACTCGCACAAGGGCTGGGCGAACGACATCAAGGAGACCCAGGGCCACGCGCTCAACTTCCCGCTGATCGCCGACCACGACAGGAAGGTCGCCAACCTCTACGGGATGATCCACCCCAACGCGAGCGACACGTTCACCGTGCGCTCGGTGTTCGTCATCGGACCCGACAAGAAGATCAAGCTGACGCTGACCTACCCGGCGAGCACCGGCCGCAACTTCGACGAGATCCTGCGCGTCATTGATTCGCTGCAGCTGACCGCCAAGCACAAGGTCGCCACGCCGTCGGACTGGAAGCAGGGCGAGGACGTCATCATCGTGCCGTCGGTGTCCGATGCCGACGCCAAGACGCAGTTCCCGGGCGGCTGGAAGACGCTGCGCCCGTACCTGCGCCTCGTCCCGCAGCCCAAGTAGTCACTGCATCAGCCGCTTCGGCGGGTAGTAGTACGCTGCCGCGCACACGAGGAGCTCGAGCGACCACGTGAAGATGCCGGCAAACGCCGCGTAGACGGCGGTGACGCCGACGGTGATCTTGATCAGCTCGCTGCCGCGCACCCGCAAGACGCCCCAGACGACCAGCGTGCTGTCGGGGTACTGGCGCGCCCACGCGATCACGAGCGCGTCGGCGACCGCCCAGCCGCCGAACCGATAGCTGAACCACAGGTCGGGGAGGATCAGCGCGAGTAGCGCCGAGACGAGCGCGGAGCCGCCCAGCACCTCGAGCAGGAAGCGCCGCAGCCGCCGCTCGCCCCAGCGCGGCAGGAGCTGGCCGCCGAAGTGGTAGATCGTCACGCAGGTCAGGACCAGCTGGAACGGGCTGCCCTCGACGAAGATCCAGGTCACCAGGCGCCACAGCTCGCCGCGCCAGATCCGCGACGGCGCGAACGTGGCCCAGCTGGCGAGCCATCCGCCGTCGACCGCCGCGACCAGCGACGCAGCGACGGTCAGCGCGATCCAGCGCGCCACCAGCTTGCTCGAGCGCGGCCCCGACATCGGACGGAGCATAGCGCTGCACCCGGCGGCGTGCAGGCTATGGCGCAGGGACGCCGAGCAGATACACGGCGAACGAGGCGAGCCAGTGCTCGCCCATGTAGTCACCGGTCATGACATGCGCGAGGCCGGTGGAGGTGTGCTCGTCGGCCGCGGCGACGAGCGCCGGGCGCAGCGGGTCGCCGGCCGGGAGTGCAGCGGCCACCGCGCGCAGACACCACGCGCGCGACAGGTTGAGCCCGTCGAGGTGCGCGAGCTTGCCGTCGCTCCGGTCCGACACGATCGCCGGGTGCGCGAGCTCGGGCGGCAGCCGCGGCAGGAAGCCGTGCAGCCAGGGCGCGAAGCTCGCGGCGGGCAGCACGCGGCGCATGAGATCGGCCTCCATCAGCGACGGCGACAGGAAGTCCTCGCCGCTCGGCTCCCATGCGGCGGGCGCGTCGCGGTCGGCGGCGTAGTACGCGGTCGCGCGCTCGACGAGCAGCGCCTCGAGCGCGCCGTGGCCGGTGGCGCGCGCGAAGTCGAGCGCGAGCGCGAGCCCAAATGCGGTGTTGGCGTGCACGCCGGTGCGAATCGGATAGGTCTGCCTGGGCAGAAACGCGAGGTAGCGCGCGGCGATAGCATCGCTCAGCGGCTGGAGGTTCGCGGCCCAGCGGCGCGCGTCGTCGTCGCGCCAGCCGTGCAGCTCGGCGGCGAGCTGGAGCAGCCACGCCCAGCCGTACGTGCGCTCGTACGAGCCGCGGTTCGGCGCGGCGAAGTAGGCCACCTCGGCGGCGATGCTGGCGGCGGTCAGGTTGGCGTCGAGCGCAGCGCGGATCGCGGCCGCTTCGCGCAGCCCGGGCACCGTGCGCACGAGGCGCACCAGCAACCAGTGGCCGTGCACCGCAGAGTGCCAATCGAGACAGCCATAGAACGCCGGGTGCAGCTCGCGCGGGCGGCGGACATCGCCCGGCTCGTTGATCAGGTGCTGGATGCTGTTGGGCAGCTCGCGCTGCACGCAGTCGAGCGCGAGCCGCGCGAACGGGCTGGCCTGGTCGGATGCGATCACGGGACCCCCACGATCTTGTGGATCTGCAGCGAGAGCCGCCAGCGCGGCCGCGCGTAGATCAGCGCGAGCGTGCGGGCGAGGTGGTGCTCGTAGCGCGCGTCCATCCACGGCTGCACGAAGTAGTGCTCGCAGCGGTAGCGCACCGAGTAGCGATCGAGGACCGCCTCGTCGACGGTATCGTCGATCACGACCTTGAGCTCGTCGGCCGGCACGTGCGCCGCGAGCGCGACGCGCGCGGGGTGGTGCTGCGGCTTGGGCGACACCGTGAGCCAGTCGACCGGCGCGCCGGGCATGCGCGTGCCGTTGGACTCCATGTGCACGTAGAAGCCGGCGCTGCGCAGCGCGGCGGCGAGCGGCGCGTCCCACTGCAGCGTGGGCTCGCCGCCGGTCACCACCACGCGATGCGTGCGACCGCCGTCGAGCACGCGCAGCCGGTCGACGATCTCGGAGGCGAGGAGCCGCTCGGAGCCGTCGGGCGAGAAGTCGGTATCGCAGCCCGGGCAGTCAAGATTGCAGGCGGCGAAGCGCAGGAACACCACGGCGCGGCCGGCGTGCGCCCCCTCGCCCTGCAAGGTGGGGCCGAACATCTCCTTGACGAGATAGCGGCGCTCCGACATCGAGATGCTATAGCGCAGACGTGACCCGCTGCGCATGCGCTGTCCTGGCGATCGTCGCCGCCAGCTGCGGGACCGGCTGTGGAGATGGCCGCGCCGCGCCCTCTGCGGGGTCGGCGAAGGCCGGGTCGAGCGCAGCGACCGCTGCACCGAACGCAGCGACCGCTGCAGCGAGCGCAGCCAGCGCCCCGCCGCCGCAAGAAGCGCCCGGCTGCGAAGCACTCCCGTTCGCGCTGACCACGCCGGTGCCAGAGGCCTCCGGCGCCGCGTGGCTCGAGCTCGACGGCAAGCCCGCGCTGCTGGTGGTGAGCGACAGCGGCAACCACGGCGCGTACGTCATCGTCGATGCCGGGACCGGCGCGACCCTCGAGAGCGGCGCGCTGCCGCTGTCGACCGAGGCCAGCGACGACATCGAGGGCGTCGCGGCGCGCGGCAGCGAGATCTACGGCCTCACCTCGTCGGGCTGGGTCCGCGTGTGGCGGCGGCATGGCAAGGCGTTCGAGCTGGTCGGCAAGCCGTATCCGCTCGGGCCCGTCGACTTGCCGGACACCAAGAATGACGCCCGCCCGCCGAAGGGCGACGGCATGGTGTGCGCCGGCGCGACGATCAACTGCGGCCGCAACTACGAGGGCCTGTGCCTGGCGCCCAGGCCGCCCAGGGACGCCAAGGACGCCAAGGACGCCAGG
>DATIPJ010001186.1:0-6675 GCA_035472155.1 Kofleriaceae bacterium | reverse complement strand
TAGCTGCCGCGCCCGCCGAGGATGCTCGTGCCGCCGAGGACGACGGCCGAGATGGCGGGCAGGAGATAGGGGTCGCCCATCGCCTGGTAGGCCTTGGTCGAGTAGCCCGCGAGCAGGACGCCCGCGAACGCCGAGCACGCGCCGGCGATCGCGAAGCAGACCACGACGACGCGGCGCACATTGCCGCGCGAGAGGAAGACGGCGCGCTCGCTGTTGCCGATCGCGTAGACCCGGCGGCCAAAGGTCGTGCGCCGCAGACCGATGACGGCGACGGCGCCGATCGCGGCCCAGACCCAGACGGCGTTGGGGATGCCCAGGATCGAGCGCTCGACGGCGAGGAAGTGCATCGCCGGCGTGGCGTGGTCCTGCGGCGCGAAGCCGCTGGTGTGGACGATCATCAGGCCCTGGGCGATCGCGTTGGTGGCGAGGGTGAAGATCATCGACGGAACGCGCAGGTACGCGACGCCGATGCCGTTGAGGATGCCGATGCCGAAGCCGCACACGACCGCGAACGGGATGGCGAGCGAGCCGATCACGCCCTCGTGGCCGGCGGCCGCCGTCGACATCATGCCGCCGATCGTGACGACCCACGGGATCGAGAGATCGATGTGGCCGAGCAGGACCACGAGCATGACGCCGGTGGCGATGATGCCCAGGAATGCGGCGACCTGGAGCTGCTGCAGGAGGTAGTCGAGCGAGAGGAAGTTCGAGTCGTAGAGCGCGCCCGCGACGAGCAACACCGCGATGAAGGCGATCGCCGCGAGCAGCGCGCGGTCGGTCTGGGCGAGCCAACGCGGGAGCTTCATCGGTAGAGATCCAGGCGCTTCTTGACCTTGAGCAGGCGGAACGAGCCCAGGCTGACGGCGATCATCAGCACGATGCCGAGGAACAGGGGCTGGGTGAGCGCGTCGATATCGAACACGAACAGGAGGTTGGCGATGGTCCGCAGCACGAACGCGCCGAAGATCGTGCCGATCGCGCCTCCCGAGCCGCCGTACAGCGAGGTGCCACCGACGACGACCGCGGCGATCGAGCTCAGCGTGTAGCTGCCGCCGAGCAGCGCGTTGGCCTCGCCGGACTGGGTCACGCTGGTGAGCATGAGGCCTGCGATCGAGGACAGGAGCCCCGCCAGCACGTAGGTCAGAAGCTTCGCGCGCGCGATCGGCACGCCGGACATGTAGGCCGCCTGCTCCGACGAGCCGATCGCATACGCTGCGCGGCCGAGCACCGAGCGGCGGTACGGGATCCAGATCACCACGACGACGCCGATCAGCACCACGGTCGAGAACGGCACCTTGTCGCCCAGCGACCCGGTCATGAAGTCGGCGAAGCCCTCGTGGACCTCGCCGCCCGGCGTCGGCCGCAGCCAGAGCGCAATGCCGTAGTAGATCGCGCCGGTCGCCAGGGTCGCGATGATCGGCTGCAGCCGTCCGTACACCACGATGATGCCGTTGAGCGCGCCGCACAGAACGCCCGCGCCGAGCACCGCCGCGACGCCGAGCGCGACATCGCCGGGCGTGCCGGTGAGCAGCGTCGACGCGAGGCAGTTCGCCAGCACGAACACGCTGCCGACCGAGAGGTCGAGACCGGAGGTCAGGACCGGGATGGTCTGCGCCATCGCAACCAGCGCGAGCAGGGCACCCGTGTTCGCGGCGTTGTTGATGACGTTCGCGCTGAACCCCGCGGGGTGCTTGGTGATGAACAGCGCGAACATCGCGACGAACAGCGCGGCGGCCAGGAGCGGCCCGCGGTTTGCGGCGAACCAGTAGCGAGCATCCTCGGCGCGCGGGCTCATGCGCCCTCGGGTGCGCCGGCCTGCACGGTCGTCGCCAGGTTGTGTGCACTGGCCACGATGTTGTGCTCGCTCATCGCCTCGCCCTCGAGCTCGGCGACGATCGCGCCGTCGTAGAGGATGAGCACGCGGTCGCAGCAGCCGATCAGCTCGGCGTAGTCGGTCGAGTAGAACAGCAGCGCGGCGCGCTCGGACGCGAGCGTGCGCAGCAGCTGATACAGCTCCTGCTTGGTGCCGACGTCGATCCCGCGCGTCGGGTCATTGAGCAGGATGATCTGCGGCCGCGTCATCAGCCACTTGCCGATGACGACCTTCTGCTGATTGCCACCCGAGAGCGCGGCAACGGGGCCGTCGATGCCGTCGGAGCGGATCTTCAGCATCTGGATCATCTGCGCGATCGCCGACTCCTCGGCGCCGCGGTCGATGAGCGCGAACCGGCTGAGCTGGTCGATCGCCGCGAACGACAGGTTATCGCGCACCGACATCGAGAGCATCAGGCCCTCGGTCTTGCGGTCCTCCGGGATCAGCGCGATGCCGCCGCCGCGCAGGCGCGTGGCGACCGGGCTCGACAGCTTCACCTCCTTGCCGTTGACCGCGACCGTGCCGCGGACTCCCGTCAGCGCGCCGAACAGCGCCAGCAGCAGATCGCGCTGGCCCTGGCCATCGAGCCCGCCGAGGCCGACCACCTCGCCGGGCCGGATCTCGAAGTCGATGTTGCGTAGCCGGTCGGTCCACGACAGATTCGTCACCTTCAGCGCGGGCGCCTCGCCGGGCGTTTCCGATCGCGGCACCCGGGGCGGAAACACGCTCTCGTAGTCGCGCCCGATCATCATCTCGACGATCTGGTCGGGGGTCTTCTCACCGGTGGCGAACGTCGCGACGTGGCGCCCGTTCCGATAGACCGAGCAGTCATCGGCGATCTCGGCGATCTCGTTCATGCGGTGCGAGATGAAGATGATCGCGAGCCCCTGGTCGCGCAGCTGGCGCAGCACGCCGAACACCGAGGTCACGTCGGCCGCGGTGAGCGCCGATGTCGCCTCGTCGAGGATCAGGATCTTCGGATCGCGCGCCAGCGCCTTGGCGATCTCGACCATCTGCCGGCGCGACAGCGGCAGGTCGCGCACACGGGCGAGCGGATGCACGTCGCTCGCACCGACCTTGGCCAGCGCCTGCTCGGCGCGCCGGCGCTGCGCGCGCTGATCGATCGGTCCCCACCTCAGGCCCCACAGCTTCGGCGGGTCGACGATCCCGATGTTGTCCGCGACCGTGAGGTCGGGCATCAGCGACAGCTCCTGGAACACGCTGACGATCCCCGCGCGCGTCGCATCGGCAGGCCGCTCGGGCGCGATCGGCTTGCCGTCGAGCTCGATCGTCCCCGCATCGGGCCGGACCACGCCCGCGAGCACCTTGATCAGCGTGGACTTGCCGGCGCCGTTCTCGCCGAGGACCGCGTGGATGCGGCCGCGCGCGCACTCAAGATGGGCACCCTCCAGCGCACGGACCCCGCCGTAGCGCTTCGAGATGCCCTCCATGCGGAGTAGCGCGGTCATGCAGGCCAAAACTGCGGAAACCCGCGGTCAACTACTGATTGGCCTCCGACTTGCCCATGATCTCCTCGGCGGTGAACCCGATCTTGCAACCTGGAAACGAGTTCCCCACGAAGAAGTTGTCGTTGAGCGCCGGATAGAAGTCCGTGCCCTCCTTGATGTTCGGGAACTCGACGTACGACGCCGGCAGCGAGATCGACTGCGGCACCTTCTCGCCCTCGAGCGCGGCGATCGCGGCCTTGATCGTCACGGCGACCTGCGCCGGGCCGGTGCCGGCCGACGAGCAATGCAGCCCCTTGCCGGCGTTCGCCCCGCACAGCTTGCGGAAGCCGTTCTCGGTCTCGCCGGCGATCGGCACCATGGGGTGCTTGGCATCGAGCAGCGCGCGCACCGTGCCGGTCGAGCCGCCCTGGGTGTAGATGCCATCGAACTTCTTGTGGATCGCGATCGCGTCGGCGGTCGCCTTCTGCGCCGTGCCGTCGTCCCACTTGCCGATGACCTCGACGACCTCGAACTTCTTGCCCGACTTCTTCAGCACCTCGTGGAAGCCGTCGTGGCGATCGCGATCGACCGAGTTGCCCGACGGGCCGCGCACCTCGAGCAGCTTGCCGCCATCGCCCTTGACCTCCTTGAGCAGCCACTTCGCGGCCAGTCGACCGAGGTCGACCTGATCGACGTTGACCACGATGTTGTCGGGGGACTCGATGACGTTGTCGAACGACAGCAGGACGACCCCGGCCTTCTTGGCCTTCTTGGCCACCGGCGCAAACGCCGCCGGGTTGAGCGCATTGACGATCACCGCGTCGTAGCCCGCGTCGATGAAGTTGTTGGCGGCGGCGATCTGCGCCGGCAGATCCTCGCCGGTTGATACCACCTTGAACTCCTTGAGCTTGGCCTTGACCGCGGGCTGCTCGACATAGGCCTTGGCGGTCTTGATCATCTGGATCCGCCAGGTATTCCCGATGAAGCCATTCGCGAGCGCGATGCGATATGGCCCATTCTTCTTCTTGAATTGATAGTACTTGGTATCTTTGCCCCACGGCTTGAAGCACTCGGCATCGGCGCCGGGGCCGGCAACCACGCTGGGTCCATCGGCGAACGCGGTCGCCGAGAAGCCCCCGAAACACACCGCGAGCACAAGACTCCCGATCACCGGCCGGACTGTACGACTGACACAATGGCGATTCATTGCGATTCCCTTTCGGTAGTATCGGGTCGACAAGAATGAACGAAGCGAATCGTAGGACTGCGAAATCATTTTTGTCAATCGTTCTCGACACCCACCTCATCGGGCTCGACTGGGGAACGACACAGCTGCGCGCCTACAGGTTCATCGCAGATGGCGAGGTCGCCGAGTCGCGCGAGCTTCCGGCGGGCATCCAGCGCATCGGCCCGGAGGGCTTCGAGCGCGCGCTCGATGACGCATGCGGTGACTGGCGCGCCGCCTCCCCCGCGAGCCCGCTCCTGGCTTGCGGCATGATCGGGAGTGCGCAGGGCTGGCGCGAGGCGCCGTACATCGATGTTCCGACGAGCCTCGACGCACTCGGTCATGTCTTGACCGACGTCGCCACGGCGAGCGGCGCCACGCTTCACATCGTCCCGGGGCTGATCGTGCGCGCAGCCCTGCCCGAGGTCCTGCGAGGTGAGGAGACCCAGATCGCCGGCGCGCTCGACATCGCGTTCAGCACCACGCTCGAAGGCCCGCGCAGCGATCGCTGGATCGGACTGCCGGGCACCCACACCAAGTGGGTTCGCGTCTGCGACGGCAATATCGTGCAGTTCCATACCTTCATGACCGGCGAGGTGTTCGCCGCACTGTGCGATCACACGATCCTCGGGCGAACCATGCGACGCCCGCCGGCCGCGGCAGATCCTGCGGGCGGTCATGCCGCCGTCGATCAGGTCGTCGCCGATCGCGCTGCGCTCGAGCGCGCTGCCTTCGATCAGGAGGCGTTCGACCGCGGCCTGGACGTTGCTCGCTCTCCCGGCGCGCGCACCGGCGTGCTGTCGAGCATCTTCAGCACGCGAACGCTGGGCCTGGTGGGTGCGCTCGCGCCCGAGGCCCAGGCCGACTATCTCTCGGGCCTGCTGATCGGTCACGAGCTCGCCGGTGTCGCCGCGCTCGGCGCGATGGACGGCGATGACAGCCCGATCCTGCTCGTCGGCACCGACCCTCTCTGTCGCCGATACCAGCGCGCGCTCGCGGCGTTCGGCCGAGCCTCGACGATCGCCGCGAACGCGACCGAGCGCGGGCTGTGGCGCGTCGCGCGATCTGCCGGGCTCGTGCCCGAGGCCGTCCTCCGCTGATATGCTCGAGGAGCGCATGCTGATCGAGCTCCTCCACCGCACCGGTCTGGTCGCCATCCTGCGCGGCATCACCTCCGCCGAGGTCGCCGCGGTTGGCGACGCGTTGTTCGGCGCCGGCTTTCGCATCCTCGAGGTGCCGCTCAACTCGAAGGATGCGATCGAGAGCATCCGCATCCTGCGTGCGCATGTACCGCGCGAGTGTCTCGTCGGCGCGGGCACGGTGACGACGCCCGCGCAGGTCGACGCGGTCCGTATCGTCGGCGGCGAGCTGATCGTGATGCCGCACTCCGATCCCAACGTGATCCGGGCCGCCAAGGTCGCGCGGCTGTCGGTGATGCCCGGCGTCGCCACGCCGAGCGAGGCGTTCGCCGCCCTCACTGCCGGCGCGGATGCGCTGAAGATGTTCCCCGCAGAGCTGCTCGGCCCGGCGGTGCTCAAGGCCTGGCGCGCGGTGCTGCCGGCCGAGACGGCCCTGGTGCCGGTCGGTGGCATCACGCAGGTGAAGCTCGCCAGCTTCGTCGCCGCAGGCGCGACCGGCGTGGGCCTCGGCAGCGCGCTCTACGCGGCGGGAAGCACGCCCGCCGAGGTCGCCACCCGCGCCGCGGGCTTCGTCGACGCCTGGAACGCCGCGCGCGACTGGCACGGCGACCGCTGACCGAGCGCCCTGACCGAGGTCCTCGCGAACCTGGGGCTCGCGCCGGCGTAGCGCCTACCGGCCCGGGTTGGCCCTGTGGATCGCGTCGAGCTCCTGCCAGCGCGCGAACAGGCGCTCGACCTCGGCGCGCGTGGCATCGAGGGCGGTGATCAGCGTCTGGACCTCGGTCGGGCGATCCTTGAAGACCGCCGGGTCGGAGAGCGTCGCCTCGAGCTCGGCCACGCGGCCCTCGGCGGCCGCGATCGTGTCCTCGATCGCCTCGAGCTCGCGCGCCTCCTTGAACGTCAGCTTGCGCGGGCCGGCCGGCCGGCTTCACCGGCGGCGCGGCGCGCGACTCCCGGGACTCGCGGGACTCGCGCCGCGCGCGCTCGGCC
>DATIPJ010001185.1:0-3308 GCA_035472155.1 Kofleriaceae bacterium | reverse complement strand
GCGCCTCCATGTCCTTCGGCCGGCGGAAGCTGACGGTGCCAGATTGCGACATCGCCTTGGTGTCGTCGTGAAAGCCGAGCTCGTCGCCGGCGCCCGGCAACGAGCCGCGCGGTGCGGTGCGGCCGAGATGACGCCAGCGCTTGCCGTCCCAGTACTCCCACGCGAGCACGAGCTGATCGCTCGGATTCGGGCGCGGGATGATCGTCGAATCGGCGAGCAACATCTCGAGCGAGATGTACGCGTCGGGCGTCTGCATCAGCTCGTCGCACGCCAGGTACAGGATGCAGTCGATCTTGGGTTCCTTGCCGAACGGGTACAGGTTCTTGCCCAGATCGAGCGAGAGGAACGCGTTGTTGTCGAGGTTCGCGTAGGCCTGGGTCGGAAGCAGACCCTCGCCGACGACCTCGACGCGCACGCGGATCGTATCGATCTCGGTGTCCTCGGGCGTAGCCGGGACCTCGGCGAGCCGCCCGCGCATCCACAGGCCCTCGATGTGGTTGACCGACGTCGGCTCGAAGCGCAGCGGGCCGAGGAACGCGACCTCGCCGCGATCGATCTCGACCATCGCGGGCTCGAGCTCTTTCCAGCGCGTGCCCTCCCAGTACTCCCATTCGAGCAGGCGCGCGAGATCGCGGCCACCGCGCTCGGGCGTGCCGAGGTACACGCGCAGGAGCGACGCCTCGCCGGCGTTGCCCAGCCGAGGATCCGAGAGGTAGATGAAGCGCTCGATGCGCTGCGCGCCCGAGAACACCTCGAACGCCGGGAAGCTGACGCCCGCGGGCGGATCGAGATACCGGCTGTTCTCGGAGTAGCTGTCGTCGAAGTACGAGAAGCAGCGGTCGGGGCGCGCAGAGGTCACGATGACGTCGCGCGCGGTCTCGAACGTGACGGTGTACTCCTCGGTGGCCTGCGGGGTCGATACCTGGGTGCCGCGCGGTACGCGCTGCTTGTTCGTGCCCTCGACCATCGTGAACCGCGCGAGCGCACGCGAGCTGCGCGGTGCGCGCAGCTTGATGCCGAGCAGGTTCAGGAACGCGACGTAGTTCTTGTCGGGGACCTGATTGAGCCGGTAGATCAGCAAGTCCGTCATCCACGCCGCGAGCTCGATCAGCGTGATGCCCGGATCGGACGGATTATGGTTCGTCCACTCCGGCGAGTAGCGCGGGATCATCGAGATCGCTTCTTCGACGATATCGTTGAAGGTGCGATCGTCCAGTTTCGGCGGTGGGATCATGTGGATTGAGCTTGCTACTTATGCGGTTTCGAGATTCGTGATCTTGCCGTTGACGCCGTTGTGGGCTGGCTGCTCTTCCTCGTCGGTCTTGAGGTAGAACGGAAAGACCAGGTTGCGCTCGACGTTCTTGCCGGCAATCACGTACTCGATGCGGATATCCAGTCGGTTGGGCTCGTCGGGGTTGGGCCGCGCGCGGCACGCCACGCGCTCGATGCGCGGCTCGAACTTGTAGATCGCCTCCTCGCAGTAGACCTCCGCGCGCGCGGCGGTCACCGGATTGTTGGGGGCGAACATGAGGTCGTGAATCATGCACCCGAACTTGGGGCGATTCACGCGCTCCCCCGGCGCGGTGCCGAGGATCACGAACAGAGACTGGCGCACGTTCTCCTCGAGCTGAGAGCTCGAAACGCCGCCGTTGAGGTTGATCGATACGGGGAATCGCAGCCCCTTGCCGAGAAAATCCTTTTCGTTCGACATGCTGTTCGCTACTGGGTGAAGCGGCCCTGAATGAATTTTCCGCACTTGCTACACGAAATGCGCGTCGACTGATCGACTTCCTCGATCGTCAATGGCCGGTGGTTGCAGTACGGGCACGCGACCTCGTTCGGTCGCCCATTGACCACCATGTCGAGCACATCTTGCCACGCAATGAGGGCTTCCTCGTCCACCGAGAGTCCTTTCGTTTCGACCCCTTCGAACATTGAATGGTAAGAAACACCGGCCGGTGCGGTCAACGCATCGGGCTTAGAATCGCCCCGAGCCCCCCGGCTCTGCGTCAGGCCCTCGGTAGCACGACCCGCACCGCATTCCCAGTGGTGTGGCCGCGCGCGCGGCTGCGCGTGGCATCGATCGGACGCCCCCGAGGGCGGCTGCGATCACTTCTTAGGATCCGTCGGGGGTGTTCCCGCGGTGCCCTCGACGTGGACGTTCACGCTCGCCTCGGGCGTATGCACGTCAGCTCTCGACTTGGCCTCTGCCATGCCCGCCGCCTCCGGATTATCGACCGCAGCGCTCACCGCGCCGGCCTTCGAGCGCGTCGAGGCCGACGGATCGGCAGGCGTGTGCGAAGCGACTTCGCTTTCCACGTGCGAGGAGGCGGCCGCATCCGGGTTCTGAACCTTGTATTTGACGTTGTCGGCTTTGTTCTGCGCCGATTGGGCGCTCCCCGCGGCCTCTCCCGCTCCCGCGGCGTCGGCGGCGGCGTTCATGTTCACCCGCGCCTCGACCGCGCTCGTCGGGTTGGTCGACAAGCCCGGGCTCACCGACGCGACCGACTCCACGCCCGGAGCCCCTGGCGGCCTGGGCGCGCCGGGGACCGGTGGCGCGCCGGGAACACCTGGCATACCGGGAACGCCCGGCGCACCGGGCACGCCGCCCGCGCCACCACCGATGCCCGCGGCACCGCCGCCGGCGATGTTCGCCGCGCTGGGTCCCGCAACATCGGAGCTCGTCGAGACATGAGGTGCGCCGCCCGAGACGCCGACGCTCGCTGCGCCGGCGACGTTCGCGGCACCCGCTCCACCCGGCACCGCACCCGCGGCACCTGTTCCAGCTCCCGCACTCACGCCACCGCCGGTCGCTGCGCCCGCTCCACCGGTCACGCCGGCCGCGGCGCCACCACCGCTGAACGTGTTTGCACCGGCTGCGCCGGTCGCGCCACCGCCGGGCGCACTGACTGCGCCTGCGCCTGCGCCTGCGCCGCCGCCGATCCCTGCGCCCGCTCCGCCGGTCACACCGGCTGCGGCGCCACCACCGCTGAATGCGCTCGCGCCCGCTGCGCCGGTCGCGCCACCGCCGGGGGCGCTGACCGCGCCTGCACCGGCGCCGCCGCCGATCCCTGCGGCCGCGCCACCACCCGCACCTGCGCCGCCGCCAATACCCGCGGCTGCTCCGCCACCTGCGCCGCCGCCGATTCCCGCGGCTGCTCCGCCACCTGCGCCGCCGCCGATACCCCCGGCTGCTCCGCCACCTGCGCCGCCGCCGATACCCGCGGCTGCTCCGCCACCTGCGCCACCGCCGATGCTCGCGGCTGCTCCGCCACCTGCGCCGCCGCCGATACCCGCGGCTGCTCCGC
>DATIPJ010001184.1:0-3459 GCA_035472155.1 Kofleriaceae bacterium | reverse complement strand
CTGGACGGCCGTCGCCAGCCCTTGCGGGTCGAAGCTCAGCTCCTTCTGCATCGCCTTGGCGAACCGCTGGTCGGCGTCATCGAACTTCGGCGGGCCGACCCGGTCGAGCTCGCGCTGCAGCACGGCGTTGAGCGCATCGTTGGGCACCGGCTCGCGGACCGAGAACGTCATGGTGAACTGTGCGCGGGTCTCGGTGGCGAGCGCGGCGCCCTCGGCGGCCTTCTTGAGCCGGCCCATGATCTCGGTGACGCTCTCGCCGGTCGAGTCGCGCACCCAGTACTCGGCGAGCGTGTGGTCGGCGATGATGTTGGGGGCCGTCCCGCCATCGCGGATCACGCGGTGGATGCGCGCGGTCGGCTTGACGTGCTCGCGCATGAGCGAGATCGCGTGGTCGAACAGCATCAGCGCGTCGAACGCGCTGCGGCCCAGCCACGGCGCGGCGGCGGCGTGCGCCGAGCGCCCGAAGAACTCGACGTGCGCGGCGGTGACCGCGAGCCGCGTCCGGTTGGTGACGCGGTTCTGGTCATCGGGGTGCCACGACAGCACGAGGTCGGTCTTCTTGAACGCGCCATCGCGAATCATGAACGTCTTACCGAACAGGATCTCCTCGGCCGGCGTACCGAACAGCTGGATCGTGCCGGGCAGCTTCTTGGCGGCGCGCTCGCGGTTCGCTGCGATCGCGGCCGCGACACTCGCGGTGCCGAGCAGGTTGTGCCCGCAGCCGTGACCAGGCGCACCCTCGGTGACCGCCTGCTTCTTTGCCGTACCCGCAGCCTGCGACAGCCCGGGCAGCGCGTCGTACTCGGCGAGCAGCGCGATCACGGGGCTGCCCGATCCGGCGGTCGCGACGAACGCAGTCGGCTCGCCGCCCACGCCGCGCGTCACCTGGAAGCCCTCCTTCTCGAGGATCTGAATGAGGGCGGCCGATGACCGGGTTTCGCCCAGGCCGAGCTCGGGGGTGTCCCAGATCTGCTTGGCGACCTGCTCCCACCGCGCGCGCGTCTCATCGAGGTAGGCATCTGTGTTGCGCGTCTCGCCACGCGCGCTCGCGCTGAGGGCGCCGAGCATCAACAGCGTACAGAACACCATGGCTAGCTTCGGTGGTGACATGTGGGCCTCCGACGGCCGGGACATTAACCTCACACGTACGTCATTGCCAGTGGTGCGCAAACGTGCGCGGATCGTGCTCGCGCCTGCACAAAAAGTCAGCGCGCACACGCATGCTCTTTATAGAGGAGACGGCATTCACAGCGGAGCACCGTGCGTGCGCGCGCGCACAAACAACCGATAATGTTCATCGTGTCGCCGCGACGTGAGGCATTCAGAGACCGTGTGAATTGCGTGCGACGAGCCTGATGATTTTTGCGGCATCGACTTCACATGAATCGATAGTATTTTCAATCCCGCGCTGGACTGCTCGATCGCAATCGTTGATACTGCTCATTACGGTTGTCCTCGTTGTTGCACCTGGGGTTGAGGCCTTCGGGGATGCCGCACCAGCTAGATCGCTAGAACAGGGACAATTTTGTCCCCGATCCGGTCCGCTAGCGCAGGGGAACCCATGGTAACCGCTTCGGGACTAGCACACGGCGAGAAACGCGCTGCGCTGAAGGCCCTCCCGCTGTTGTCGATCGCGGCCATCGTCGCAGTCGCAGTGACCATCATCGGGACGCTCGTACTGGTTCCCAACCGTGCCGACGTCGCCGCCGGCTTCAGTACACGTGAGATCGTCGAGATAGACGCGATCCTCTTCCTGTCCGCGATCATGAGCGGGCTGTCGGGGTTCGGGTTCTCGGCGGTCGGCGCAGCGACGCTCCTGTTCATGGAGCCGGTGCTCGAAGCGCCGCTGCTCCAGACATTGTCGACGGGAAACCAGCTGCTCTCGGTGCAGCGGCTTCGCGCCGACATGCCGAGCTCGTGGAAGGCTTTCATCGACGGGCCCGGATACTGCATCCTCGGGGGTCTTCCCGGTGCCTATGCCGGTATCTGGATGCTGAGTCATATGCCTGCAAGGCAGCTGATGACCGTGTCCGGCATATTCCTCGTGATGTATTGCGTCTACTCGCTGACCAAGCCGGCGGGTGCCAAGATCAACGGGTTCGATGGTCCGATCTCGGCCATGGTGGTCGGATTCATCGGCGGTGCGCTCGGCGGCTTCACCGCATTCCCCGGCGCCGCGGTCGTGGTGTGGACGGGGTTGCGCGAGCTGCCGAAGGCCAAGAGCCGCGCGATCGTGCAGCCCTATATCATCATGTCCCAGATTTTCTCACTGGGCCTTATCGCATTGCAGCATCGAGACTATCTCGATCATCGATACTGGACATTGTTCCTCTTGACGCTGCCCGCAGTGCTGCCGGGCACGCTTGGCGGCGTCATGCTTTATCGCCGGATCTCCGACATCAACTTCCGGCGAATCTCGTTCTTCCTGCTCGGCCTGTCGGGATTCGTGCTGCTGCTCCGGCTGTACGTGCCGCTGGTCCTGAAGCTGTTCTAACCAGGCCGCTGCGCTAGGCTGTGGCACCGGCCGAGCCGGTCCGCCGCATGCGCCGCCTCGCCACCGCCGGCCTCGCCCTCGCGATGCTCGCAACCGCGGGGTGGCTCGGCAATCGCGTCCGCAGCTGGAACGACGAGCTCGCATTGCCCGCGCCTCCGGTGGCGCGCATGGCGGAGCACTCGGAATCCTCGGACGACCATGATCCGAGGACGCCACGGCTCGCGGGGCGCGTGGTGCTCGTGGTCATCGATGGGCTCGGGATCGACGAAGCACAACAGCCGCAGCTGTCCTACCTTCACGCTCTGGGACGCAGCGGGGTCGCAGCTACTGCGCGCGTACCCTATCCCACGATCTCGCGGCCCAACTACGTCACGATCCTGACCGGCGTGCCGCCGCGCGACAGCGGCGTGCGAGTCAACCGCGTGCAGGCGCCGGTCGCGGTCGACACCGTGATGGATCGCGTGCGCGCGGCCGGCCTCGGGGCCGCGACCGCGAGCGACTTCGGCATGATGGCCTCGCTGTTTCTGCGCAACACGGCGTCGATCACCGGCATCGACTGGGTCGAGCGGGGCACGCAGGTGAGCCCGCCGCAGCCGATCGGCTGGCCGTTCGACGACGCGCGCCGCACGGGCTCACTCGCCGAGCTGCGCCCGGTGATCGCCGAGCTCGCCGCCGGCGATGCCGCGCTGGTCGCGGTGCTCGTGCTCGACGTCGATCGCGCGGGCCACGCATCGGGTATCGGCGACGAGTACCGCGCCGCCGCCGCCGAGGTCGATCGCACGCTGCGCGGCGCGTTCGCCGGCATCGACTTCGCGCGCGACGCGGTGATCGTCACGGCGGATCACGGCCACGTCGCGCCCGGCGGCCACGGCGGTGACGAGCGCGAGGTCTCGACCGTGCCGCTCCTGCTCGCGGGCAGCGGGATCGTCCCCGGTACCACGCCGCGCGACGCCCGGCTGATCGAC
>DATIPJ010001183.1:0-2401 GCA_035472155.1 Kofleriaceae bacterium | reverse complement strand
AACGCCGTCGCGCTGGGCCTGGCTCGCGGCGGTGGCGGCCTCGTCGCGCTCGACCAACTTGCCGATCACGAGCGCGCCGCTCAGCGGCTGCGAGACCGTGAAATCGGCGCTGCCGGTCACTCGCGGGCGCACGACGATCTTGTTGTCTTCCGTGCCGCCGTCCATGGTCATCGACGGCCCGAGATCGACGACGAGCTCGCGATCCCAGACCTGCACGATCGCGCGTGCGTTGAGCAGCGGCAGGCGGAGCTTCGAGTCCGCGCGCGCCTTGGCGCGAGCCGCGACCACGTTCTCGGCCTCGATCGCGAGCTGCGGATTGCGTTCGAGCGCGACGTCGATCGCCTGCGCCATGGTGAGCTCGCGGGTCGACGGCGGACCCGGCGACGCTGGAGCGGCGGGCTCACCGGCGAGTGCAGTACCGGCGGAAACCAGGGCGGCAAGCGCGGCGGCGAGCGAGACGATCGATCGAAGACGTCGGTCCATGAGACTCCCGATGGCAACCCATCGCGTGGCGGCGTTCTGCACGAGACATGCCGCGGGGCCCGAGGGTGGCCATCGGATGCACGCACCCGGGGCAGACGCAGCGAATACGAACACCGTCTCCACGATATCGGGTTCCGTTCACCGCTGCGACAGCGACGTCGCGCGACTGTCGCGGCCGTCTCAGGCACTGTAGTCGAACAGCCCCAGTGGATCCGAGGCCATCGCCCATGTCAGCGGCGTCGCCGGCGGCGAGCCAGCACGAGCGCCACCGCGCCTGAGAGGAGCAGCGCGGCTTCGGGCGTGCGGTCGCCCGAGGCGCTGCAACACCCGCCGCCGGAGCTCGCGTCCGGCGCCTCACACGCGAGCGGCTTGCTCTTCGGATAGACGACGCACATCGACTGGATATCGTCGTCGGACAGCACCTCTTTCGAGGTCTCGCCGCAGTCCTGATAGTTGTACATCGTGGCCTCGAGAATCCGCATGTTCGCCGGCAGCGTGGGATTGGACTGCACCGTCGTGCAGTCGGGTACCGGATTGCCGAGGTGGTCGACCCGGGGCGGATCACCGGGCGCGAGGCACGTGTGCTCGAGGCCATGAAGGTGGCCGAGCTCGTGCGTCAGCGTGTTCTGCAGCTCGGCGATGCAAAATCCGCCCGGGGTGTTCGACAGGCCATTGACGGCGACGGCGAAGTTGACGTTGTTGATCTCGATATCGGCGTCCAGGATCGCGCCGTCGTGGGCAGACGTCGTCGTGCAGCGGCCACTGGCATCCAGACATGACGCCTTGCAGCCGCCGGTGTCCTTGTCCTTGCACACGTCGACGTAGGTCGCCACGGTGAGGCCGGCGGCCGACGGCGAGTACGTGCGCGCAGGATCGTTGCCGACGGCGGGCCGACCCCACGTCGTGTCGCGGATCTTGATCAGGTTGATGCCGTCGTTGCCCACCTCGAGCGCCTCGCGCCCGCGGCTCGTCACGCTCATCGACGAGCACGACGACGTGGCGTCGTTCCAGGTCGCGAGCGCGGCTTCGATGACCGGGAACTCGGCGGCGCCGGGGAGCGCGCTCGTGCCGGCTGCGTCGATCGTCACGTAGACACAGCTCGACTCCCAGTGCAGCGGATTGCCGCCCAGCGTCGGTCCGGTGCGAACGAAGCCGGCGGGATAGGCCATCACCTTCACGCTGTCGAGCACGATGTGCTCTCGCAACGCGAGGTCGACGTCGCCGTGCGCCGCCACCGCAACGTGCATGCCGGGCACGAGGAGCTCCGGGCCCGGCATCTGGATCATGCCGATGCCATCGACGCTGCCGCCGAGCTGGCTCACGGTCAGGTCGCGCCCGTCCGGGGTGTGGACGGTGGCTTCGGTCACGATCCGCGACCGGTCCTCGGTCCAGTAGCTATGGGCAGCAACCACGTCACCTTCGATGATCATCACAGGGGCCGACATGCGCGACGACGCTAACACGCGAGGCGCGTCGGGACGCGGGCTAGCGGATCGGACCGCCGTTGGACCACTGGGCCTGGACGATCTTCCAGTCGGTGCCGTCGCGGAGCAGGATCGCGAGGACGCGGAAGGTCTGGGTCGCGTCGGTGGCGGCGCGGGTCTTGGCGGTGTAGTCGACGTTGACCGCGGCCCAGCCGATCCAGGGCGCGGTGGCCTGGGCCGGGTCCCAGAAGCTGCCGGCGACGATGCGCGCGCCATCGTGCACGCGGATCGTCGCGCGCAGCCGGCCGAAGATGCGCTTGATCGTCGAGCCGCCGCGGGCGCGCTCGCCGCCGCTGCCGAGGTTGAACGTGTCGGGGCGCTCGCTGAGCGCATCGGTGTAGGTCGCGCGGCTGGCGAACGCGGCGCGCACTGCGGTCTCGAGCTCCTCGGTGCCATCGCGCCGGTCGGCGATCGGGTGCGGCGTGGGCAGGGTC
>DATIPJ010001182.1:0-21400 GCA_035472155.1 Kofleriaceae bacterium | reverse complement strand
ATCGGCGAGCCCGAGATCGAACGAGTACGCCTTGCTGGCGCGCTTCGCCAGATCGTATGCGAGCTGATACGACTGGAAGTACGTCGATGACAGCTGCGACAGCATCCAGCTGTAGAGCTCCTTGTTGGTGAACTTCGACTGGAGCAGCGCGGCTGTGTCCTGCGCGTCGGCGATCTGGCGATCCTGAACATCGAGCTCCCGCTGCGCGACTGCAATGCGCAGGTCCGCGGCGATCAGCTGGTTGTCGAGCTGTTCGATCTCGGTCTTGGCGAGCGAGAGCTGAAGGTCCCATTCGTCCTGGCGGCGCTGGTAGCTTGCGAACGTCGTCGACTGGCCAGCCTTGCGGCTACTGATACCGGCCTTGCCGTGCAACACGGCGGTCAGCGCGGCGATGTGCGCCTTGAAGTTCTCGACCCCGAAGCTCACCGTGAGGTGGGGCGAGCCACCAAAGCCCGAGAACCCGACGTTGGCCGTCGGCAGCCACGCCATCCAACTCGCCGTCCGATCATGATCCAGCGCGGCCTCCTCGTTGTGCTGCGCCTGCGTATTGAGGTCCTGTGCCAGGGCCTCCGCCTCGTTCATGAGGTCGCGACGCGCCTGGTCGTCGTAGTAGGCCTTGCGGAGCTCCGCCATGGCGCGACTGCTCTGCAGCGCCGTCTTGTTGGCCTCGGCCTCGTGGAGCTGCGTGGCCTTGACCTCGCGCATCGCGGTGGTCACCGCGACGTCCTGCGTCGCCTTCAGACGCGCCATGTCCTCGCCGTCCTGGCGCTCCATCGCCGCCAGGATCGCGGCGCCCAGGCCGCGTACGTCCTGGCAGAGATCGTGGGCCGCCTGCCACAGGGTCTGGAACCGGTAGCAACCGATGTCGACCGCGGCGTCGGCGAGCGCGGTCGAGATGTCGATGCCCGCGGCTGCGGCGCGCGCCAGCAGGCCCGGATCGATCGGCGGCTCGAACACCGACAGCGGCCGGGTCACGCCGTCGAGGTTCATGCCATGGCGGAGCTTGAACAACCGATCGGCCACGGTGTCCCAGTAACTCAACATCTGATCATTGGGCGGAATGCAGAAGTAGAACGTGTGCAGCATCGTCGGAGTCGGCGGGGTCCCGCCGGTCGCCGGCGGCGGCACCGACACGATGTTCTCGATATCGACCATCGCGTTCGAAAACGCGTCGATCGAGGTCCCTAGATCCTGGTAGCTCTTGTTCTGCTTGGGCTGGATCGCGCGCAGGCTCTGCGGCCGTGGCCCGAGCAGCTGGCTCGCCAGCAGGTAGAGCTGCGTGGCCTCGTTGATCGACTCGACCGTGTCGCCGCGGAACAGCTGATCGCCCCACGCGATGAGCGTCGAGATGTAGGCCATCACGACGGCCTTCTGGTACGCCACCGGCCGCGCCGCAGCGACCAGGTTTGGATCGAACGGATTGTTGCGCCAGTCGGTCACCCGCGCCACGAGGTCGGTGTTGCCCTGGTTGACCAGCGCGAGCAGCTGCTCGATGGCCTGCGCGGCCGGTCCGGCGTCGGCGAGATCGCGGAATATCTTCGGATTCCAGTAGCGTGCCGGAACGGGGCCCGGCGACGTCCCGACGTTCACCGTGTTGGGATTGAAGATGTAGTGGAACCAGCGCAGGGCTTCATCGAACCGCTGGTTGTCGGCGAGCCGTTTCGCGATCAGGAGCGGCGTGTGGAGAAACAGCTCCCAGTTGTAGATCGCATACGGACCGGATTGCGCGTAGTCGACAATCTCGCTCGGATACGGTGTGGCGAGGATGGTTGTATCGGTGTTCGGGACGTAGGTCGCGTTGAAGTCGAACGGCTGCGACATGCCGCGCAGGGAGTCCGGGTTGATCTGGAGGGTCCGGTCGTACAGCCCGGGCAAGCCGCCCTGGTTGAGCTGCTGGAGAAACAGCTCGACGTACGGGTGGTAGAACGCCTGTAGCTTCCAGGCACTGGAGCTGAATGTTGCGAAGAACGTGCGCTGCGGATCGGAGATGAAGAACGGCGACGAGAACTGATCGAGATCGCCGAAGCGCACGCTGATCACGCGCGCCATCGTGGCGGTGTTCAGCAGGGTCACGACCGGAATCGACCCGACCGGTCTCTGGAGTGCCAGGGGGCCGCTCAGGTTGGGTGTGTCGCCACCAAAGGCGTTGAAGTTGTAGCTCATGTCGACGAACGCGCCGCCGGCTTGCGTGAACTTCGGTCGCGAGCCGAGCTGCGCCGTGCCCGGCGGGAGCGCGGCGATGTACTTCATATCTTCCGGCGCGTTGATCGTGCTCTTGTCGATGTTCAGCAGCAGCGGCTCGTCTTGCGAGCTCGTGAGGATCCACTGCGCCAGCGCTTGCGAGCCGGGCCCGGTCGGCTCGTACAGCGACAACGCGAGATTGGACAGCGTGGTCCCGCTGCGCACCGGCGTGGTCGCGCGGAACACGACCTGCCACTTATAGACGGGTGTGTTATTGCTGAACACGCCGTTGATGAGCTGTCTGCGCTGGCTCTGTCGCCTCGGCAACCAGATGTCGTTGCGACGCTCCATCCACGACAGCGCGATCTCCCAGTACTTCTTCGGCGCGGGAATCACCGTTCCCTCGGTGTTGTGAGGGATGGCGTGGTCGCTATCGGCGGCAGGCTGCGCCTTGTCGACGAACTCGGTCCACAGCATGAACAGTCGCTTGTTCCAGATCACCGGCATGACGTGATTCGCGTTGGCCGCGTCGTCGAGTGGCTCCCATGCGGACCACGCCCCGGTGGATTCGCGCCGGCGATACGAGTAGACGTACGGCGACTTTCGGGTCCGCGCGACCACGTGCAGGATCGGCTGCGTCCCCGACACCGGCTCCTCCCACAGCCCGCTGACCTCGAGGTGGGCGACATCGACCAGCTTGTGCAGGTACACGCGCAGCGCGTCCTCGGCGACGCTGTTGGTCAAGTTGGTCTGCTGGAGATCGCTGACCAGCGCCGCGAAGTACGGCGACATGTCGCGCCGCTGCGCCGGGTCGTACCAGTTCTCTGGATAGAGGAAGATCTTGCGGTTGGCCTCCCAGAGCCGGAACCGCTTCATCCAATCCCACTGCTTCCACACGCTGTCGCTATCGACGTTGATGATCTCGAGTTGCAGAAAGCAGCGCTGCACGAACAGCTGGAGCGAGGCCACCGCCTGCTTGATCCGCGTCGTCTCCGCGGCTGGCGACATCTCCGGATCGATCAGGAAGAAGCCATAGAGATCCTGGACCGTGACCCACTTCTGATTGCGCGAGGTCTGCGGATTCGCCAGCAGGTACGCCACCAGCGCGGCGCGCTTCTGCTCACGCAGGCGATCCTGGATCCCGCCCGACACGCTGAGCCATTCTTCATTACTGAACCGCGACTTGGTCAGCTGGCGAGCCTTGGCCGCTTCGCTGCTGCCGACCGTGGCCGCCGCGAACAGGAGTGTCGTGGCGACGTCGGTGCCGAGCCTGCGCGGCCATGCCATGAGGTCGCGGATCCGGGGCACCGTCGCACCGGCCACCAGCTGGGCAGGCGTGGTCCAGCTGAACCGCGTCGCGAGCGCGTTGATGTCGGCTGCTTGCCAGCCACCGAGCGGGGCGAGCTTCTGTGCAACCGCGTCGACGGTCGCGCCCGGCGAGAGCACGAGATCGAACAGCCGGCCCCCCGCCGGGTTCGCCAGCGTTTGCTGCACGACCAGGTTTCTGTGCAGGACATCGAGGCTCGTGAGCGTCACCGTCGAGCTTGCAGCCGCCGCGACGCTGACGGGCAGCGTGTGCAGCTCCATCCAGCCGGCCGCCGCAGCGTGCTGCAACAGCCAGAGCGCATCGGCGTTGCTGACCCGCCAGCGCGTCAGCAGCGTGCGCATCTTGTCGAGGGCCGTGTACGCCTCGTAGATCGCGCGGAAGTTGTTGCGCGTCGTGGCCGTCGTGAACGAGCCATCGCCTCCGCGCGCGGTGAGAGACGAGTCGGTGAACAGCGCCGCGATGCTGGGCGCGCCATCCGCGAGCGTCGCCGGTACCGCTTTGAGCACATACGAGACCGCGACGCCGGTATCGGTGGCGCTCAGCGTGGCCGTCTGGGTCCCCGTGGCACCCGCCGCGTTTTTCTTCAGGTCGAACGTGGCGCAGTGCGCCCCGCCGTTGGCGGCCGTCGCCTGATCGAAGCGCTTCGTCGAGCCGGCCGGCGCGGTGACGGTCCCGGTGGTGCCGTGGCCGGCAACGAAGCCCACGTACAGATCGGAGGCGGCCGTCTGGTTGACGCTCGGACACACGAACGACGTGGTCGCCGTGGTGACGTCCGCGACCGCAGCGGCGACCACAGCAACATTCTTCGCGAGTCCGCGATAGACCTCGATGACACCCGCCAGCGGGAATCCAGCCCCCCTCGCGATCGCGCTGAACGTGTGCGAGGCCGGTTCGTTGTCGGTGGCGATGCGGCGCAGCAGTACGGCGTGCTGCCTCGTGCCCGTGTCGATCCGCGACAGCAGCTCCCATCCGGCCGGGAGTGCGGCGGTATCGAGCTTGGAGTCGTTGGTCTCACCGGACCACGCGAAGGCCAGCAGCGTGTCGCCGCCCTGCGTCGCAGCCGGCGTCGACAGCGCAAGGGTATTGCTTCTCGACGTGACGACTGCGCTGGCCGCGACGAAGGTGGGCGGCGACGCCGGCAAGGCGGCTTGCACGACCTGCTGGGTCAGCGTCGGATCGAGCGGCAGCATGGCGCTGATGCGCTGGACCACCAGATCCGCCGCTGCGGCCGTCGTCGTGCTCCCGAGCCGCACCAGCGCCTTGCGGAGCTCGTCGAGCCAGGTCGTGATCGCCACGTCGGACAGGCCGATGCCGCTGTCGATCACCGAATCGTGTCGCAGGAGATAGCTCAGCTCGAGGAGGGTGAATCCGGAGTCCCGGATCACATCGATCGCCGTCATGAACTGCAGCGTCAGTGCGGGGGTGAGTGCGTTCACATCCGTCGGGAACGGATTCACTCCGCTGACCGCGACCGCCGTCAGCAGATCGGAGATCGAGAGCCCGAGACTCGCAGCCAGGGTCGCGTACCGCGTGATCGCGCTCAGGTTCGCCAGGTTGAGCGCGGGCGCACTGCCGCCCGGCGGTGTCGCCAGACCGGCGGCGGCACGGATCCGCTTGAGATCATCCGATGAGGTCGCGAGCACGGCCGAGATGCCGGCGATCACGTTCGCGTCATCGAGGTTACCCGTCAACGCGCTCGGATCGTCGGGGAATACCGTCGCCACCTGCGCGATGGTGGCGCTGCGGAACTTCCGCTTGTAGACCGAGCGCATGACCGGCTCTTCAGGGTCGAGCACATTGATGTAGTCGGCGCTGTCGATCGGTCCCCACAGCGTCAACAGCTCGTCCCACGGCAGGCTCAGACGCTTCGCGATGGCGTCGACCTTGGCCAGCTGGGCGATCGCGTTGGCGTCGAGCAGGGCATTGCCGACCCTGGTCGCCGCCAGCACCTTGTCGAGGTCCCAGATCGTGCAGCCGAGCTGGCGCCACAACCGGATGAAGCGGTTGAACCGGGTCAGCAGGTCATCGGTCCAGCCCGTGACGCTCTGCAGCCCGGTATCGCATGAGGCGATGTTGCTCACACCACCGACCGTGATCCCGGTCTCGGCGATCGACAGCACTTTATTGGGATTGATGAACCGGGTCTCGAGCAGCTGGATCAGCTCGCGGTGCAAGAGCTTCGCGCGATCGAGCAGGATCGGCACGAACGCCATGATCTGCAGGTTGGTACCCGTGCGGTTGGCCGTCGCGTCGTCGGGCTTGCGCGGATCCGGGACCGTGTTGTTGGTCTGCTGCAGGTTCCACAGCGTCCACGGTGTCGATGGGCTCGCCGTGGTGATGACCGTCAGCGCGGTCGCGCTGAGCTCGAACCGCTCGGCCGCGATCTGGGTATCGGTCGGGACCGAGGAGCTCTGGAACGCCGCCATCAGGTCGCTGCGAGCGATGCCGAGCTGGCGAAGGAACGCGCGAACCGTGACACCGAACAGATCGAACGGCGCAGTGATCGGGAAGGTCGCGCTGGCCAGCGCGGTGTATGCACTATCGCGCACGAACGCCGGGTTGGCCCGCAGCTCCTCGAGCGTTCCCGAGGTCTGGCGCGCCTTGACGTCGACATCGGCCGGGGCTGCGCCAACCGCGTCCTCGAGGATCTCGCAAACGAGGTCGACATAGGGGATGACGCCGTTGGTGTTGCTGCACGACAGCTGGATGAACTTGAGGTCGGGGCGGCGGCCCTGCACGATGTCGCGCGCGCTGGTGGTGTTGTCAGGCGCCTTGCGCGACTTGAGGAGCTCGAGGATATCGACGAGGTATGCGGCAGGGCCGTGGACGGAGCGGCAGTCCGAGCATGCGCAGTAGTCGGCCGATCCGAACAGGGATTGCACCGTGGGCAGGCTCGCGAGGGACGGAGCGATGCTGAGCGCCGGAGCGACTGCCGCGGGCGTCGCGCCATTGAACGCGCTGTTGAAGTTCGCCATCAACGTCAGCGCCGTCGCATGCACCTGCTCGGCCCGGGCGAACATCGCGTCGGCCTCGTCGGCGGTTGCTTGGGCCGCGGCCATCTGGGCGGCGAACTGCTCGGGACCGACCGCGTGGATCGAGTGCGCGCTGCGGTGACCGGCGTCGAGCATCGCCTTGACGTGGTCGAAGCGCGAGGTCAGCTTGTAGCCGCGCTGCAGCGTCTTCAGGTCCGCGATGATTTGCGCGTGATCCCCACCCGTGGGCAGCGTGTCAGCGCCCATGTCGTGAACGAAGCGATCGATGTTCGTGTGCCGGATGCAGAACGACGGCGCGCGGGACAGGAACCGCTGCACCGCGGCGGACTCCGTCAACGGCAGCGCGGCCTTGCCCTTTGCGAGCCGGCCGGCCAGCGCGGTCGTCGGGTAGCGGTCTCCGAGACGCGTCGCCAGCGCGCGCGCGAACACCGCGACGCGATCGCGGCCGCCGGTGGACGCGATCGCGGGGTGCGCTGCGGACGAGATCTTCGAACCGTCCGGATCTGCCTTGCCCAGTAGCTCGGCCCAGTCCATCTCATCGAACCGCGCCAGATCGCGTGTCGTCGAGATCTTCTTTGCGGCGCGCAGCTCCTGGACCTGGCGCACGAGCGGCAGGTGGTTACCGAGCAACGCCGCAGCCTCGAGCGTGAAGCGCAGGTGGTCGCGCTGGTCCGGCGACAGCCCGGCAACGCTGTCGACCACGGTGGAGAGGTTGGCGTGGCTGCCGTGGTCGGCGAATGCCTCGAGCACCCGGCCCTGGGCGGCAGGATCAGGAAGCGCTGCCGCGATGACGTCCCGCAGCGGCGCATCGTGGACGACCAGCGGCTGGGCCACATCCATCAGTGCGGCGGCCGAGCTGCGGTCCGTGCCGACCGCGATCGGCGCGGCGGCGACCGCGCAGCATGCGTGCTCGTCCGACGGCAGCGGAGGTGCGCCCCAGCTGATCGGTTGCTGTCCCAGATGCTCGACGCGCAACGCGTGCAGCGCTGCGGCGGTGGCATCGAGATCGACGTCGGAGATGACATTGTTGGCGACCGCCGCCGCGAGGTCTCGCCGCAGCTCGTCGCGCGGGTGCGCCAGCGCCGCGTTGAGCACCTGCTCGACGTGGGCGTCGTCGAGCGCTTCCGCGTCGGCCGCGGTGCGGGCGAACGACGCCAGTGTCTCGGGTGTCACGCTGTACGTGAGCAGCGCAAAGCACACGGGCGGGGCGAGCCGGGTCTTCGCGGCCAGCTTGTGCGCGAGGACGTAGCGCGAGATGTCCGGCCTCGGCACGCGAGCCGCCTCGGCGAGCGCCGTCAGCTCGGCTGCGCGTCCGGCGCCGCCGATCGCGTGGAATGCGTGCGCGTCGACCACCGGTGCCAGCGCTTGTGTCAGTACCGCGAACCGCGACGCCCCGCGGTATTCGCCGCCTACGCTCAAGCGGACCCATATCGAGCCGCGGGACAACGCCTCCTTCCATGACAGCGCCTTCTCGGCGCCGCCTTCCGCGCAAATGGTGAGGCCGCCGCTGAGGCCCTGCGGCCACGGTACGGCGAACTTGCCCTCGCCGTCCGATCGCGCTTCGGCCACTACCTTATCGACGCCGCCGATGTGCTGACATAGCCGCACGGCCACGTTGGGCAGCGGGGCCCCATCGGGCCGGCAGACGATTCCGGCGACCGAGGTCGGGTACCCGCCGAGGCCGAGCCCGCGCGCCGTTTCGTCGTCGACGCGCCCGTGGGCAACCGGCAAGCCGTGCGCAGTCTGGAAGCGTCGCACCGCCGCCTCGGTGCCACTCCCGTAGCGATCACTCTGCAGCTCGTCAACGGGGACCTCAAATCCCAGCAACACGAGCTTCAGATGAAGAATGTTGACCGACGCGCCAGTTGCACCGGGCGTCAACTGCGACTTATCAATGACCATGTTACCTCTTCAGCCCCGTCGAGGAGGGCAGCGAGCCAGAAGCGATCCAGACGCTCCGACACCGAGGTCCGACCAGCCGACCATCGGCATTCATTTCAACAACACCACCACGAATGATATCCCTGGATACTGGGTGAGCCGGAATCTGTCAATCCGCATTTCGGCACTTCTGCGTGGAATCTGTATTTGTAGATCGCTTGTACGAGACACCGATAACAGTGTTCCCAAGCTCGGGGTGCGACTCACCGGAACAAACGGAACACCCAGAACAGCGTGACGTCGAACGGCCAAGTAGTTGAATCTGCGGCTTAACTGCCCCGATACGTCAACGATCTCGTCGGGAAATGGCAAAGAGTGGAACCAGTCAGTCGTCTCCGCTTGATCGCTTGACGGTCAGTATGCACAACGCTCTTATGGTACTGTGGACGATCCGTGGAGAGGGGGATATCGATTCCCGGCATTGCTCCGCTCGATGTTCACCTATCACAGGAGATCGATCGCGATGAAGAGCATCCCAATCACCGCCGTGGCATTATCATGTTTCATATTCGCCGCTGCATCTTGCACCGAGCTCGCAGATCCTCCGGAAGCACAGAGCACCGCCGTCAGCGCGATCAGCGCGGGGACGGTGATGGTGACCGGTGGCCTCGGACATAGCTGCGCAGCCGGTAGCAGCGGCATTCAATGCTGGGGTTCCAACGGCACCGGCCAGATCGGCGACGACTCCATCAATCAACGCATCCAGCCGCGCGCGGTCCTGAACATCACGTTCGGCACCTCGTCGGTGAGCGCGAGTGCCCAGCACACGTGCGCGGCGGTCAACGGCGCTGCCAAGTGCTGGGGCGGGAACGCCGCCGGTCAGCTCGGCAACGGCGCGGCCGGCGACGACGCCACCATCGTCCCCGATAGCCACAAGCCAGTCGTTGTCACCGCGCTCACGGGCGGCGTGCAGATGATCGCTGCGGGGGAGTCGCACAGCTGCGCTGTGGTCAACGGTGCCGCCATGTGCTGGGGCCTCAACAACTTTGGCCAGGTCGGCGATGGCTCGACCCAGCACAATCGTCGCTCACCGCGCCTGGTCAGCAGCCTGGGCAGCGGGGTCCAGGCGATCACCGCGGGCGGCGCGCACAGCTGCGCGATCGTCAGCGGCGCTGCCAAGTGCTGGGGCCTCAACAACGCTGGACAGCTCGGCAATAGCTCGAACACAGACAGCAACACGCCGGTCCCGGTCAGCAATCTCGGCAGCGGCGTCCAGGCGATCGCTGCCGGCCAGAACCACACCTGCGCGATCGCGAGCGGCATCGTCAGGTGCTGGGGCAGCAACGCGTCGGGGCAGCTCGGCGTGATCGGTCCGAGCTCCAATGCTCCGGTCCAGGTCAACGGGCTCGGCGCCGGCGTGGTGGCGATCGCTGCGGGCCAGAACCACACATGTGCGATCACGGCGAGCGGTGCGGCGATGTGCTGGGGCTCCAACGCCAACGGCCAGCTCGGCAATGGCTCGACTGACCCCAACGCGCCGTTCCCTCCCGACAGCACCAGTCCGGTCCAGGTCACCGGCCTCACCAGTGGTGTGCAGGCCATCGCCACGGGGTACGTGCACAGCTGTGCGACGACGGCCAGCGCTGTCTGGTGCTGGGGCAACAACGAGACCGCGCAGCTCGCGCTCGATCCCAATAACGGGTCGCGCCTCGCCGCCCCGCACCGGGTCGACGGCCTTGTCCTGGGCGGCTGCGCCGACGGAAGCGACGATCAAGTGTTCAACAACGGGATGGTCGGGTGCGCCGGCGCGGTGGAGTCTGCCAATCGCGCTGCGCTGTGTGCGCCTGGATACAAGCCGGTGACCACGTTGCAGTGGACCTCGAACCGCGGCAGTGGGATCCCGACCCACCATTACTGGACGGACGACCCGCTGAAGTTCAACGGGACAGATACGGGTTCGTGCTTCGTGTCGCTGTCCGTCGGCACCGACTGCCCGGCAGGGCAGCCGATGCGCGTGTGTGCCACGGGCAACACCGATCCCGAGGGCAACTTCTGCAACTGGACGAGTTGCGGCCTGTACGCGAACGCGCCGAACCAGTACTTCGGCGGATGCTGGGGCAACATGACCGCCGGCACCCTGTGTATCCCGGTCACTGCGCCGGCGAATGCGTGCTCGCAGTTCAACTCGTGCCCGAAGTGGGAGAACGGGTACACCCCGGGGGCGGCGGTGTCGGAGTACCCCGGCATCTACGGTTCCTCGACGAGCTGCTCGCAGTTCTGTGCGGATGCCGGTGTTTGCAATCCGGCGGCCTGCGGCTCGATGTCCACACCGACCGCCGCGTGCAACAGCGCCGCGGCCTCACGCCTGAGCCAGGTGCAGACGTCGGTCGCAAACGCCATCTGGGGTGAAGCTAGCTTCGACACCACCCAGCTCCTCCAGCAGCGAATCGCGAGTGCACAGTCGTCGGTCAGCGTCACGACGAGCTACTACACGGCCACCTGGGGCTTCACGCAAAACTGTGGCTTCGCACCGGATCCCGGGTTCGTCGTGGGCGGTGGCGGTGGCGGCGGGGGCGGGAACGGATGCCAGCTGTACTGGAACCAGGCGATTGCATGCTCCCTCAACGTGGCGGCTCCCAGTGCGGTGTACGCCCAGAATGAGGCCTGCGGCTGCGCTCAGTGAGCGTGCTCGGCCGGATCAGGACGCGGTGATTGGCGTCGCGGTCAAGGCGCCGGCGGGTCGTCGAGCTCGATGATCGCGCGCTCGGTGTGCGCATCGAGCTCGACGCGCTGTCCCGCCACGACGATCCGCCAGGGGGCGGGCCGGCCGGTGCGATCGAGCTGGAGCGTGCGGCCCCGTCGGGTCAGCGTGAACGCGGCGCCGCGCGCGCCGGTCGGCGTCGGTATGGAGATCGTCGTGGGGGCGCCGTCGACGGGTTCGAAGATCCGCAGGGTGACGCCGTCGGCGTAGTCGTAGTCGGGCCGGTCGTCGTGCGAGCCGAGGGCGAGGACGGCGCCCGGGCGCACGAGGAGCGGGAGGGAATCGAAGCCGTGACGCTCGCGGATCCAGCGCGGGCCGTCGATGGTGTGGCCGCGCAGGAGATCGGTCCAGCGGCCGTCGGGGACGTAGTAGGCGACATCGCCCTCGGCGCAGAACACCGGCGCGACGAGGAGGTCGCCGCCCAGCATGTATTGCCGCTCGAGGGCGGCGCAGGCGGGATCGCCGGGGAACGCGAGTGCCATCGGGCGCAGCATCGGGAGGCCGTCGCGATGCGCGGCCACGGCCGCGGCGAACAGATACGGCATGAGGCGATGCTTGAGCGCCAGGAACGCGCGCAGCACGTCGACGGCTTCCTCGTCGTACAGCCAGGGAACGCGGTAGGAGCGGTGACCGTGGAGCCGGCTGTGCGACGATAGAAGGCCAAACGGGACCCAGCGCTTGAACACCGTGGCGTCGGCCGGGCCCTCGAAGCCGCCGATGTCGTGGCTCCAGAAGCCGAACCCGCACATCGCGAGCGAGAGCCCGCCGCGCAGCGTCTCGGCCATCGACTCGAAGGTCGTCGTCGAGTCGCCGCCCCAGTGGACCGGGAAGCGCTGCCCGCCGGCGGTGGCGGATCGCGCGAACACCACCGCCTCGCCGGCGCCGCGCTGCTCGACCAGCAGCTGGAACACCGTCTCGTTGTAGAGATGCGTATAGTAGTTGTGCATGCGCTCCGGGTCGGAGCCGTCGAAGTAGACGACCTCGGTCGGGATGCGCTCGCCGAAATCGCTCTTGAAGCACGACACGCCCATCGCGAGCAGCGCCCGCAGCTTGCCGGCGAACCAGGCGCGCGCGGCAGGGTTGGTGAAGTCGACGATCGCCATGCCGGCTTGCCAGAGGTCGGTCTGCCATACGTCGCCGTCGGGCTTGCGCAGGAAGTAGCCTTGCGCGGCGCCCTCGTCGAACAGTACAGACTGCTGCGCGATATAGGGATTGATCCACACGCAGGTGCGCAGTCCGCGCTGCGCGAGACGCGCGAGCATGCCCTCGGGATCGGGGAACGCGCGGCGATCCCACGCGAAGTCGCACCAGTGGAATTCGCGCATCCAGAAGCAGTCGAAGTGAAATACCGAGAGCGGCATTCCGCGCGAAGCCATGCCATCGATGAAGCTCATCACGGTCGCCTCGTCGTAGCTCGTGGTGAACGAAGTGGTGAGCCACAACCCGAACGACCACGCAGGCGGCAGCGCGGGCCGACCGGTGAGCATCGTGTACTTGCGGAGCACGTCGCCCGGCGTCGGCCCGTAGATCACGAAGTACTCGAGCGACTGGCCGGCCACGCTGAACTGCACGCGCGAGACCATCTCCGAGCCGACCTCGAACGAGACGCGGCCCGGGTCGTTGACGAACACGCCGTAGCCGCGATCCGTGACGTAGAACGGGATGTTCTTGTACGCGAGCTCGCTGCTCGTGCCGCCGTCCTCGTTCCAGATGTCGATCACCTGCCCGTTCTTGACCAGCGGACCGAACCGCTCCCCCAGGCCGTAGACACTCTCGCCGACGGCGAGCGCCAGCTGCTCGTGGACGTACGGCCCGCTGCCCGCGAGCTCGAGGATGCCCATCCCCGCGCGGCCGCTCCGGGTCAGCGTGCGGCCGCCGGCGATGAAGTCGAGGCCCCAGTCGCCGCGCGCGAACCGGGCGGTCAGCGCGCCGGAGGTCAGCGTAACGTCGGGCCCGGTCGTGAGCTCGACGGCGACGGGCTCGCTGTGCAGCTGGAACTCGGGGCGCTTGCGCCGCCCGCCGCGAAAGTGGCTGATCTCGACGCGGATGACGTCGGCCATCGGCGACGAGCACGTGACGGTGACGAGCGCGGTATCGAGCGTGTCGGCGCGCCCTGCCAGCGGCCGCGTCGAGGCGGTGACCGTGAGTGAGCCGGCGCGCGCCTCCGCACCGTGCAGCTCCACCGGATGCAGCGCTTGCACGCCCTCGCGTTTTTGCCAGTAGCCCTTGGTGAACTTCATGGTGCCTACTTGAGCGCGCCTGCGGTGACGCCGCGGATCAGCGTGCGCTGGAAGAGGAGGAAGAACAGGATGGCGGGCAGGATACCGATCAGCGCCGACGCGCTGGTCGTGGTCGCGTCCATGAAGCGCTGGCCCTGCAGCACGCCGAGCGCGACCGAGACGGTCTGGTGGTCATTCGAGATCAGGAATACCAGCGGGAGGAAGAACTCGTTCCACGTCCAGATGAAGAAGAACGCGAACAGCACCGATAGCGTCTGCCAGCTCAGCGGCACGACGATCCGGATCAGGATCCGCCATCGCCCCGCGCCATCGACCTCGGCCGCATCGACCAGCTCACGGGGAAACTGGTCGTAGACCGAGGCCAGGAGGTAGGTGCCGAAGGCGCCCTGGATCACCGTGAAGATGATGATGAGCACGGTCAGCGAATCATAGAGATGCACGAGCTTCGAGAGATAATACAGCGGATAGACCAGCGCCTCCTGCGGGATGAGATTGGCGGCCAGGAAGAAGAACAGAAACCAGCCGCGGCCGCGGAGCTTGCCGATCCCGAGCGCATAGGCGTTCATCACCGACAGCGCGACCCCGAGCACCGCAACCGCGCCGCTGACGACCAGGCTGTTGATCAGCTTGCGCGTGAAGTCGACGCGCTGCCAGAAATCCACGATGCGGGTGAGATCGAGCGTGCGGGGCCATGCGATCGGGCCGTGCTCGGCGTAGTCCGACGGCGTCTTCACCGCGTTGATCGCCACGACGAGGAACGGCGCCAGCATGAGCAGGAGGGCGATCGCGAGCGCGACCACCACGGCGCGGCCAAGCCACCGGTGCCCGCGCGGCTCCGCGATCGACCTCGCACGGACGGCCATCAGCGGGACCTCGCGCGTTCGCCCTTGTATTGCAGGCGCAGGAACATCACGGTCAGCGCGAGAATGATCGCCGTGAGCACCGTCGAGATCGCCGAGCCGTAGCCGACATTGGCCTTCTCGAAGAAGTTCTTGTATGCGAAGTACGAGGGCACCAGTGTGGCGTTGCCCGGACCGCCGCGGGTGAGCACGAAGATCTGTCCGAACACCTTGAGGGCGGCGATCGTCGTCGTGACCAGCACGACGTAGATATCCGGCCGGAGCAAGTGAACGGTGATATGGATGAACCGCTGGCGCCAGGTCGCGCCGTCGAGCCCGGCGGCCTCGTACAGCTCGGGCTCGATGCGCTGCAGGCCGGCCATGAACACCACGACCGGATAACCGATCTGCACCCAGACCATCACCGCCATGACGCTGTACAGCGCGTTGTGCGGATCGCCCAGCCAGTTGCGGGTCAGCGAGGACAGCCCCACGGCGCGCAGCAGAGAATTCAGCGCGCCGTACTCGGGGTGCAGGATCCAGCCCCACACGATGCCGGCGATCGCGACCGGCAGGACCTGCGGCAGATAGAAGCCCGCGCGGAACACACTGGCGGTGCGATTGCCGAACGCGATGCCGACGTACTCGACGAGCACCGTCGCGAGGACCAGCCCGATCAGCGTCGGGAGGATCGCCATGGCGACGATGAGCAAGGCGATGTGCAGGAACGACGCCCAGAAGCTCGGGTCGCCCGCGAGCTGCACGTAGTTGTCGATGCCGATCCAGGTCGGTGTGCCGACGCCCTGCCAGCGCGTGAAGCTGGTCGCCACCGTCATCGCCAGCGGTACCACGACGACGGCGGTCGACAGGATCAGACCCGGAATCAGAAAGACGAAGTAGCCTGAGCGCTGACGTCGCGTCCGCGGCATTCACTTGCCCGGCTTGGCCAGACCCGCAACATGCTCCTGATAGGGTTTCGCGATCTCATCGAGCACGTCGCTCGGGCTCTTCGAGCCGTTGATCAGCTCCTGGACGCCGGCGACCAGGACATCGTAGTAGCCGGGGACCGGCCAGTCGGGATAGAACGCGAGCCCGTCCTGGGCCGAGATCGCGTTGAACGCCGCGATCAGCTCCTGGTTCTTGGCATCGGTGATGGCCTTCGGGTCCGCGGCGACCGGCACGCCGCCCGAATTGCCGAGCGTCTGCTGGATCTCCGGCTTGAGCGTCAGATCGATGAAGTCGTAGGCGAGGGCCTTGTTCTTCGAGCGACTCGGCACCACCCAGAGGTTTCCGCTCGAGCCGGGATGCAGCTTGTTTCCGGGAAACAGGAAGGTGCTCCACGGGAACGACTTGATCTGCTCGGCGAACCGCCCGTACCACCAGCTGCCCGAGATCATCATCGGGAATTTGCCCTGGGCGAACGCGACGCCCATGTCCTCGGCGCGGATGCCCGCCGATTCCTTCGGGATGTAGCCCTTCGCAACCCAGTCGGTGAACGCGGTCGCGGCGAAGCTGAGCTCGGGGCCGTGAAAATCGATCTTGCTGTCGTATACCTGATAGCCAGTGACCCATGCGCGGTTCGCCTTGGACAGCGCAAGTAGATAGAAGATCTGCTGTGCTGGATACTCGGCGCCGGCGACCGAGAGCGGCGGCACGCCCGCCTTCACGAAGGTCGCCATCGCTTCCTCGAGCTCGGCCAGCGTGGTCGGGACCTTCACGCCGTGCTTCTCGAACAGCGCCTTGTTGTAATAGACCATCACGAACTCGCCATAATCGGGGACACCGAACCACTTGTCGCCGCCCATGACCCCGCGAGCGTCGTAGCGCGCCGTGGTCTGCAGGCTCGGGCTCAGCGCCTTGTCCCAGCCGCGCTTGGTCGCCTCGGCCGTCAGGTCGGTCAACAGGCCCTGCTTCGACAACAGGCCCGCCGTGGCGTTGCCCTTGTTGTACTCCATGATGTCGGGCGCCTCGTCGGAGTTGAGGATCATCCCGGCGTTCTGCTGGATCTGCTCGAAGCCCTTCTCCTCGAACTTCACCGTGACGCCCGGGTGCGACTTCTCGAACGCAGCGATCGCCTGCTTCCAGGCGATGCCCATGGCGCTGTTGGGCGGCTCGTAGTGCCACAGGCGCAGCACGGCGCTCTGTGCTGCCGAGCCCTCCGGGCGCGCCTTGTCCTTGCAGCCGGTGACGATGCCGGCGAGGCATAGCACCCCGACGGCATACAGCCCGATGGCCATTCTCGACGCCATTCTCGACCTCGGCATACATCTACTCCTGGCGGCTAATTGACGAGCTCGACCGCATCATAACTGAAGCCGGGGCTGAGGAAGCCACTCCCGCTCGAACCGCTGATCACGCGGATCACCAGCGTGTTGGTGCCAGCGACGAACGCGCTGGCCGGGACATTGAACGTGAACAGCGTGTTATTGCCGCGATACGTGCCGATCGTGAGGCTGCGCGAGCTGGGCTGGCCCGACGGGCTGGGGTTCGCCGAGTTGAACGAATTGACAGTGATCGCGGGGCGGCCACCCGCGATGGCCGCGGTGAGGCCGATCCGCACGGTATGCGCGGCGACCTGGTTCGCCGCCAGCGTGAACCGGATCGTCGTCGGATTGTTCACGGCGACCCACTGCGCGGCGGGGAAAACGCTCGCCGCGCTGCCAACGGTGAATGTCACGGGCGCCCAGGCGCCGTTGCGGCTATCCGATGGGTGCATCGATGTCAGGTTCGCGCCGTTTCTGAATTCGAGCGGCGTGCCGTCCCACTGACCGATCCGCCAGATCGTCGCCGGACTGGCAAACGCCGACGCGATGTTCTGTCCGCTCAGCGTCGTATTGGCGGTCACGGTGACGCTGCGCGTGGCAACCTCCAGCTCGCCCTGGAACAGACTCTGTGTGTAGGTGCCCGGCTTCATCGCAGGGCTGACGAAGTTGCCGGCGCCGTCGGGCCGCGCCCAGTACTGCGCGGTCGCGTTGCGGAAGCCGACGAGTGGCGCGATCCCGCTCGCGACGCCGGTGACCCTGCCGGTGACCGTGCCTCGGCTCGACACCCAGCCCTTGAGCTGCAGCCCCGACATCCAGCTCATGTCGGGGACCGCGGGCACGCCGCCGGTGGTGAACACCAGCGCGTACGGGCCGTGCAGCACGCCGGTGCGGAACGCCTCGGTCTGGTTGTGCCCCGAGTTCATGTAGTTGTAGACCTCGGCGTCGGTGCCGGTCTGGTTCTGGATGTCGCGAAAGAACGGGCCGCCCGAGCTGCTCTCTCGGTTGCCGTACGCCATGAACACGCCGACGCCGTTGCCGGCGACGCCGCGCACGGCGAGGTCCTTCGCCTGCTGGTTGCCGTAATACTTGGAGCGCGTCTGACCACCGACGGTGAACACGTCGGTCGATTCGATCGCCGTGCCGTTGCGAATGTCGGAATTGACAGGCGCGCTCGTGAACCGGCCCGACTGCAGCCGGGTGATCCAGCGCAGCTCGCCCACGGTGGGCTCCGCGGTGATGTGCGTCGCCATGTAGATCGTATTGTCGTTGCGGCGCGTCGAGAGGTAGTGCGTCACCGTGCTGGTCGTGATCGTGATCAGCGCGGTGGTGCCCGACGGCGACAGCGACGACGTCACCGTGGCCGAGCCGAGGCCCGAGCTGAGGTGGGAGCCTTTGGACGGATCGTTGAGCTCGGTGTCGTTCCACTGGATCGATGTGATGTCGCCGCTCGACTGGCGGACCCTGTAGACCAGCCCGGCGCCGCTGCTCACCGTGAGGAAGCCGCCGCTCGCTGTGACGCCGAACGCGGTCGCTGCCTCGGTCGCGACCCCGAGCGCCTCCGGATCCTCGGAGCCGTCGTCGAGCGCGCAGCCCGACATCGCGAGCAGCGCGACCGCGGCGCGCGCGGCGTGTTCGAGCGGCCGCCGCCTCATCGCCCGCTGCTCTCGATCGCGAACGTCGAGATCCGCAGCGCGCCATGGAACACCAGGTACACGTCATGGCGGCCACCGATGGCCGCCAGCGTGGCCGTCGTCGTGGCGAACGTGTAGACGCCGCCCGTGGCGGGGACCTGCGCGGTGCCGAGCAGCCGCCCGGCCGGGTCATCGAGGCGTACCTCGATCGAGCCGCCGCCGGTGCTCGCGACCTCGGCGCTGAACGCCGTCGCGCGCCGGCTCAGCTCGACATCGGAGAATCGCAGCCAGTCGCCCTCGGTGGCGCCCACCGCGTCACCGAACGCCTTGCTCTCGTCGACCAGGTCGACACCGCGGTGATCGTCGAAGTTGATCGCGCGGGTCTCGCGGGCGAGCGAGCGCGCCGGGATGTGCTCGCCGCGCACCGACACCGTCGCGCGCTCGCGGATGTCCGCCGAGGACGCGCCGACCATCACGTCATGCGTGCTGGCCTCGACCACCCAGCGGTCGCGCGTGACGTCCCAGTGCGCGAGCTCCGATACCGGCACGGTCAAGCGCACGGTCTTGCTCTGTCCGCGCTCGAGGTGCACGCGCTCGAACGCCCGCAGCTGCTTGCCGGGCATCACATCGCGCGACCGGTTCTGGTGCGTGTAGAGCTGGACGACCTCGTCGCCGGCGCGATCGCCGGCGTTGGTGACCTCGACCTGCACCGTGAGCTGGTCGCCGGGATCGAGCGAGCGGTCGCTCACGCGCAGATCGCGATAACGGAAGGTCGAGAACGACAGCCCGTGCCCGAACGCATACAGCGGCTGGCCCTCGAAGTACTGATACGTGCGCTTGGCCTTGATGATGTCGTAATCGAGGATGTCCGGCAGATCCGCCGTCGAGCGAACCCACGTCTGCGTCAAGCGCCCGGCGGGGTTGACGTCGCCAAACAGCACACCCGCGAGCGCATGCCCGGTCTCCTGACCCGCGTGGCTGGTCCACACGATGGCGGACACGTTGTCTTGCTCCCACGTCAGCGTCATCGGATAGCTCGTCTCGACGACGACGATCGTGTGCGGATTCGCCGCGCGCACCGCCTGGACCAGCGCCTCCTGCCGCTCGGCGAGCGCCATCGTCGTGCGGTCATGGTCCTCGCGTCCATTGATGAACGGCATGCTACCGACCACGACGATCGCAGCGTCGGCGCCCTTGGCCGCCGCGACCGCAGCGTCCGTCCCGCTCTGAACGACCTGCTTCCGGAACCGGGCGGCATCCGCCACCGTCGTCGCCGTCAGCGCGAGCGAGCCATCGGCGGCCACGGTCAAGTACACCTCCGGCCCTGCCCAGTCGAAGGCCTTCTCGTAGCCGGCGTAGCGGATCGCGACCGTGCCATCGGGCTGCGCTTCGAGCACGAACTGCTGCTGCACGAACCAGTCGTGCGGCTGCGCCGCGCTGTTCACGAAGTTGGGACCGAAGTTGAACCGGTCGACGTACTTGCCATTCGCCGCGCTGCGCAGCGTCACGATGCCGCGACCCCAGTCGAACACGTCGAGCTGCTCGGCCGGGCCTGCCATCGTCGGTCCGATCCGCAGGACCGCTCCGTCCGGGCTCGCCCCCGCCGTGACGTACTGCCCGGTCGTGACCTCCTGCAGCGCGATCCGATCCACGCCTTCGTTCACCGCGACCGTCGCACGATTCCCGAGTCGCTCGCGGATTCCCGCCGCCGGCGTGACCCGATACGACAGCGCGCCCGAGTACCAGTCCGTGTACAGCGTGTCCGCGAGCGGGCCGACCACGGCGATCTTCTTCGTCGCCGACGCGGCCAGCGGCAGCGCCCAACCTGCGTTCTTCAGCAGCACGATCGACTCCTCCGCCGCTTGCCGCGCGAGCGCCTTGTGCGCGGCGCTGTTGATCACCTCGGGCGTGATCTTCGCGAACGGGCCGCCATCGGGATCGAAGTCGCCGAGCCGCAGCCGGATCGCCAGCACATGCCGCACCGCCCGGTCGATGTCATCGGTCGTCAACAGGCCCTGATCGAGCGCCGCCTGGATGTTCGCGATCGTCGGATCGCTGACCTGGTTGTCGACCGTGAAGCTGTCGATGCCGGCGGTGAGCGTCGCCGCGAACCCCTCCGCGTTTGTCGCGTAGTACTGCTCCGAGCCGGTCAGGTTGTACGGCGCGAACGCATCCGACACGTTGTACAGTGTCCGCTTCGTCCACGACCGCACCACGTCGTCGAGATCCGGGTTGACCGTGTTCGGCCGCCCGTTCACCAGGTTGTACGAACCCATCACCCCGGTCGCCGCGTCGGCGGAGATCGGCAGCTTGAATGCCAGCTCGTCGTACTCCTTCTTCACCCGCGGGCGCAGGTTCGATGACGTCGTGTCGCGGTGGACCTCGTTGTTGTTCGCCAGGTAGTGCTTCAGCACCGGCGCGGTCTTCAGATACAGCGGATCATCCCCCGACAGCCCGCGTCCGTACGCGGTCGCGATTGCACCGGTCAGCCGCGCGTCCTCCGAATACCCCTCTTCATTGCGCCCCCATCGCGGATCGCGCAGCAGGTTGACGACCGGCGCCCACACCTGCACGCCCCAGACCCGCGCATTCAGCTTGTTGTATCCACGCGCTTCATCGCCCACCACTGCCCCGATCCGCTTGACCAGCCCCGGGTCCCACGTGGACGCCAGCCCGATCGACTGCGGGAACACCGTCCCCGCCGCCGTGACGACCGCGCCCCCGTTGTCGCGATCCGTCGTCCATGCCACTCCGTGCAGCGCCTCGGTTCCGGTCTTGAACACCGGAATCCCGAGCCGCGGAATCGCCGGCTGAAATTGATGTAGCAGCGAGATCTTCTCTCCGAGCGTCAGGCGCGCAACGAGATCATCGATTCGCGCGCGCATCGACAGCCGCGGATCCTGGAACGGTAACCCTCGGGCCGGCGCTGCGCTCGACGGTTCCACGGGCGCAGCGCTCGATCGCTCCACCGGCCGCAGCCACAGCGCGCCGAGCACAAAGCCCACGACGCGCACACCGCGGCCGAGCTGGCCGTGGTCGCCGAGGAGCACGGCTGGGACGCGTTCTTCGTGTGCGAGACGGTCTGGGGCGTCGACGCGTGGGTCGCCCTGACCGCTGCCGCGATGCGCACCGAGCGCATCCGCCTGGGGACGATGCTGACGCCGCTCCCGCGGCGGCTGCCCTGGGACCTGGCGAGCCAGGTGGCGACGCTCGACAACCTCTCCGGCGGCCGGGTGATCCTGCCGATCGGGCTCGGCGCCACCGACGACCGCTGGTGGAGCTT